>JBLIFI010000454.1:0-4218 GCA_047633715.1 Flammeovirgaceae bacterium | reverse complement strand
CATTAGACCCAAATGAAGTAATTGCCAAAAATGATTACACGCCAGCAGGTTTTGCAGAAGAGGGATTTATTCATTGTTCTGAAAAACAGCAAGTTAGCCAAACGCTGAATAAATGGTTTGAGGGAAACGATTCTGTTCATTTATTCCGAATAGAGACAGATAAGGTAACTGCTTCAGTCATTTTTGAAGATTTGACAGAAAGTGGAGTTGATTTTCCACATATTTATGGAGCTTTGAATACCAATGCGATTGTAGAAACTACTTTGCTGAAAAGAAACTCGGAAGGCGAGTTCAATTTTGAGTAATTAAATCAATTTCATTTCGGGGAAACCCAACTCCAATCAACCCAATCCAACCACTATGAAAAAACCGATTTTATTATTTTTAATGCTAATTACCGTTTTGGGAATTGGCTACGTAACTTCTTTTCTTTTGATGGATGTCACTTCTGGTAGCGAAAGTGTAGGTCGGAAAGCTCCAGAATTCAGAAAAGATGGCGAGTTAATTTTCAAAAAAGCCAATGATAGCACTTTCCAAAAGAAGATTGATTTTGAGATGGCTGATGAAGGATGGGAAATTAAGCAAGGTTTGATGTATCGAATCAGTATGGGGGAGAGTGAAGGCATGGTTTTTAAAATGCCCACGGAAAAACTTCAAAGCTTTTGGATGAAGAACACGAATATTTCATTAGATATTATTTATCTGAATGCAAATAAGAAAATTGTTTCGATACAGAAATATGCTTCGCCACATTCAGAAGAGTTATTGGACTCGAAAAGCCCTGCACAATTTGTAGTGGAAGTAAATGCAGGTTTTTCAGATACTTATGATTTGAAAAAAGGCGATTCAGCAGTCTTCTAAAACCCCATTTTGTTGAGGTAAGTAGTCTAGCTTAAATATATTCCTCAGCAGTTCCCGCTTTAGATTTTCAATACGAAAAAAAATGTTTTTTTATGTTTTCCGTGTCAATCCGTGTGCGAAGTCAGTCTGGGTCGGCACACCGATTCCAATCACGCTAGAACGTCAAAATTAGAGCGCAAAATCCTAGAAATATAAAGATTAAGCCTGATTTAATTCTAAAGCGGGAACTGCTGTATATTCCTATTTCAAGTTCTTAACAGTTTCATTTAAACGGGGCTTTCCTTAAAGCGAGATACAAAAACAATAAATAGCACAACGTGCTTAATTCATATTTTCAGCTACTTTTGACGAAAATCGAATTTATAATCAGAATTGAAGATAGAATATGAAAAAGCCTGGACTTGTTGCCATTGTTTTACTAATAATTTTCGGAATGAGTTATTTGGTGATTTTTATGCCGAAAGACAGTAATAATGGAAATAGTAAAATGAAAACCGAACCAAAATTCAGAAAAGACGGGGAACTTAAGTTCATAAAACCTTCCGACAGTAGTTTCCAACAGAAAATTGAGATTGAGATTGCCGATGAAGATTGGGAACGTGCACAAGGCTTAATGTACCGAACTAAAATGGGCGAAAACCAAGGAATGCTTTTCATTTTTGAGGAAGAAGAAATTCAAAGCTTCTGGATGCGAAATACTAATATCTCATTGGATATCATGTATGTGAACTCCAACAAGGAAATTGTTTCTATTCAGAAGTATGCCACGCCTTTTTCTGATGAGTCGCTTCCCTCAGAAGGCGATGCGCAATATGTGGTGGAAGTAAACGCAGGTTTTTCTGATAGGTATGAATTGAAAGCGGGAGATAAAATTAGTTTCTAAAATAGTTGTAGAGACAATAGTTGTTTGGGAATTGTTACTTTAGCAAAAAGAAAAACAGATAATAAATAATCGCTCCAATATGAAATTAGATATTTTGGCATTAGCCGCTCACCCCGATGATATTGAATTGAGTTGCTCTGGCACACTCATCAGGCACGCAGAAGCTGGAAAAAAAGTGGGAATCGTAGATTTCACACAAGGAGAATTGGGAACTAGAGGAACTCCAGAATTGAGATTGCAAGAAGCTGAAGAAGCGGGAAAAAGAATGAGACTTTCTGCCAGAGTTAATTTAGGTTTTGCTGATGGATTTTTCAAAAATGACTTGGAACATCAGATGGAGCTTATTAAACAAATCAGGAAATACAAGCCAGAGATTGTTTTTGCAAACGCACTCACAGACAGGCATCCTGACCACGGAAGGGCTGCCAGATTAAGTATAGAAGCGTGCTTTTTGAGCGGTTTGAAGAAAGTTGCGACCGAACTGGATGGAGAAGCGCAAGAAGCCTGGAGACCAAAGAAAATATTCCATTACATTCAATCCACTTATATTGAACCCGATTTTGTGGTAGATGTAACTGAACAATGGAAAAAGAAAACACTGGCAATAGAAGCTTTTGAGAGTCAATTTCACGTGAAAGAAAGCGGGAGTTTAGGAGACCAGACATTCATTTCCACTCCAGAATTTATGCAGTTTATTAGTTCTCGGGCAAGAAGTTGGGGGCAGTCGGTTGGAGTGAAATATGCAGAAGGATTTACGACTCATCAGGCTTTGGGCTTAAATAATCTTTTTGATTTGATCTAATTTGATTTTTTCTCTATTTACATTTGTGGCGTAACCGTACTGGTTTACGCCATTTTTTTTGATATAATTTATTGGTTTTCAGAAACCATATTTCATCTAATCTCCATGAACAAGTTCTTCATTTTTGTTATTTCGATTTTCCTTGTTGCTTGCAAAAGCGGTAGTTCGTCAGATACTTCAAAAGATGTAATTGCAAAAACTCCAACCGTAAAAAAATACAAAAAAAGAGAATTGCTTTTCGATTCTGCACTGGTGGTACGAACACTCAAAACACTTTCTTCCGATGAATATGAGGGAAGGAAAACGGGGACAAAAGGCCATGAATTGGCAAAGTCATTCGTAATAAGTCAGTTCGATAAAATTAGTTTAAAAAAGTTTGGAGACAGCTTTGAACATAAATTCAATGCAAAAATGAGGAAAGGAGATGTGGAAGCAAGCAACTTGGTTGGCTACTTGAAAGGAACTGATTTCCCAGAAAGCTACTTAGTGATTGGCGCGCATTACGACCATATTGGCATTCAGAAGGGCAAAGTTTTCAATGGCGCAGATGACAACGCTTCTGGAGTGGGCGCATTGTTGGGAATTGCCAATTATTTCAAACAAAATCCACCCAAACACTCATTGATTTTCATTGCCTTTGATGTAGAGGAAATGGGTTTGCAAGGCTCGAACTACATTACCAAAAATTTCCCTGTCGATTTATCAAAAGTAAGCTTCATGTTGAATATGGACATGATTAGCCAAAACTCGAAAAGCGAGATTTACGCAAGTGGCACAAATCATAATCCAGATTTACTGCCTGTTTTAAAGAAGTTGGATAAGGAAAGTTCGGAAATATCTCTTCTTTATGGACATGACCAACCAAAAATTATTTCTGGAGTTCAAGACTGGACTAATTCGTCCGACCATGCGGCTTTCCACAAAGCCAAAATTCCCTATATTTATTTTGGTGTGGAAGACCATAAACATTATCATAAATCTACCGACACGTTTCAGACCATTGACCTAAATTTCTATATGAACTCTGTGAATTTGATTTTGAAGACTACAAAGGCTTTCGATGAAACCTTGGACTAAAGATTGAGTTTTCTATGATAAAAAAATAAGACCTTGCTACAATTTAGCAAGGTCTTATTTTTTGGTCTGTAGGAATGTTCTAAACTAGTTTTTCATTTTCATAACAAGACTAAGGATAAGGTTAAAGGTGTTTAGAACTTAGGAATGGTAAAAGAATAAATTACTACATTTCTCTTGTTTCTTTTTGGTCTATTCTTCGTTAAAAACTTCGCCATAGCGGTGCTATGACTGCAATTTTTGCCTTGACTAGATTCAAAAATAAACTGCAATAAAAGAGCAATTTATTTTTTTACCATTCCTTACAGACTTGTGGTAGTAATTAAATCTGTAACAAATCTAACTCTTTTTTTTCAAACGATTGCAGTCAAAACAAAAAAAGAACACACTTGTGTTATATTTCTTGGAATCGTTAAGAAAGTAATGCTATTGCCTTTTCAGATGATGTGTGGATTTTAACCAAAATCGCACATTGGCGGGGTCTTCCAGTCTGGAAGGTCCCGCCAAATACTCTTTTCGACTCTTACATAAGTCCTAATAGAATGAAAATAGGATTTTGCTGTGTGTGAAAAAATAACAATTTTGGAGAAACCCTTAA
>JBLIFI010000453.1:0-4221 GCA_047633715.1 Flammeovirgaceae bacterium | reverse complement strand
GTTGGAAGTGAGTGCTCCTGACACGAAAAACCCATTTTTTGAAGGCGTTTTCGAGAAAGTGCAACAGAATATGAATATGCCGAAAGGCTTTCAAGCAATCAATTGGAATAGAAGTGGGGAAACGCTTTTAAAATTTAAAAATGGACAACCGTTCCTTGCCCAATTACCCAATGGCGGAAGTTCTATTTTTGCCTTTTCCACTCCGCTCGATACCAAATATTCCGACTTCCCGAAACACGCTGTTTTCGTACCAATTATGTATAAGATTGCACTCGCCAGCAAAAGCAAATCTGAACGCTTGGCATATTCTTTCTCAGAGGAAATTGCCACAGTAGTTTTGGATGAAATTGGAAAAGGAGATGTTTTCAAACTCCAAAAAGGCGATTTTGAGTTCATTCCTTCCCAAAGAATGCTCGACAAGCAATTACTCATCAACATTCCGAAAAGTGGTTTGGAAGCGGGGAATTATCAAATCCTGAATAGCAAAACGGCTACGGAAGTCGGCAAAATTGCTTTCAACTATGATAAAACAGAATCTAAACTAGTTAATTATTCAGCCCAGGAATTAAAAACCCAATTCGAAAACCAAGCAAACGTTCAAATTTACGAAAACGTGGAACTAAAAGAATTTGCCAAAAACTTCCAAGACAAAACGGTCTCCAACCAACTTTGGAGATATTTCATTTTGGGTGCGTTGATTTTCTTATTAGTGGAGGTTTTGTTGATTCGGTTTTGGAAGAGGTAAAAGGTGTTGTAAATCCATTCGTATAATCTGTATTTGTTCTTCGTGCCATGACTCTCTGAGTCGTCAAATTTAACCATCTGGTCGCAGGCTTTTTCCTACGATCTTTTAATGTGTCGAGCGTTCGCTCGATTCTGCCACAAGCACAAGTCAAACATCTTGCGTTTTTGAAAGTCGGATGAATTTGGCGATTAAAGTCGTAGCGGATGCTACGACTAGTTGGGGCGGATAAAATTCTACTTTACATGGTCAATAATGGCATTGCTGGTTATCGTTTGAGCGCTCGTGGTTTTGGTGGAAGCCATCCGATTGTGAGCAATGACAATGAGGAATTGAGGCAGTTGAATAGAAGAGTGGAATTTAAGGTAATTCGGGTGAAGTGATTGGAAATGTAAACCTTAGCTTTGGTGTGTAATGGAATTGCGAATGAATTGATAAAAAAATCTCGCAAGATTCATAAAGAACAATGCGAGACCAAATGAATACAAGACAAGAATACTAACCATTATCTTCAACAAGCTCAATACTCCATGATTCAGCATTAAATGAGTTCTTTGCAATGTACGCTAGTCCATCTTTCTTTTCCTCTAAACTCATCTCATTGTGAAATATAACACAAACCTTACTAATAGGGTTTACATGACCAGACTCTTTGAAAGACCTCAGGTAAGCAATATCTGTAACGGATTTACCATGTTTCTCAGCAATCTCTTCTGGATTTCCATCAGCATTAACAATTGTATAATCAGTATGTAATAGCATAATATATAATTTATAGCTCTAACTTTTCGCATTCTGCAAGGGTGTTTAGAGTTATCCCTCTACTGTAACAAAGCACAAAACAGTCAAGAATAAGACCATAAGGAGCTTTTATACTTTTGCCATAAAACAATCTTAAAAGAGACAGTTTGACCTGTAAAGCAAGCCAAACTGTCAGCGAAGAGCTGTTTTTTGAGCAAAAACAGCATTAGAGATGCAAATCTTAATTCAGTACACAATGGAATTGCGACTGAGCAAGATTTACATTTTTATCACGCAGCCATAGACTCAATATGACCAATAATATCACTATATTTTAGGATATACTTTTCTTTATTGTAAATCTGTCCCTTAACAGTTAAAACTTCTCCTTCATATTTATCATTTTCAGCTTCGATTGAAATCCAAAGAGGGAATTTTGCATTTATTTTTTCTTTTATTTTTTTCCTCGCTTCATAATCTATCTTCTGACCTTCTTCAAGCTTTTGGAACTCTTCATCAGACAAAATTTCTTCATAAGCCTTTACTTCTTGCTCTAATGGCAAGTATGTTTCGTTATGATACAACTCAAACGTTTTCTCTTTTATCTTTAAATCAGGAATAAACTCTTGGTCGATAATCGTTTGAAACTCATATTTTTTAACTTTCAGGCTTTCTTTTACATCTATCGCCATTGTTAAAATTTCATCAATAAATGAATCAATACTTTTGTAAACATCATTGGTAGAATAAAACTTCAATTGTTTTAAACTTTCGACAAATTTTAAAGCTTCTTGAAATTTTTCTCCTATAACTTCATAGACTTCTTCCTTCAATACAGTCCACTTTTTTTTATATAACTCACACACATATTCTTCCTTATCCTTACTTTTGTAAAGTTCCCTTAACCCAACCATCATATCTTCAACTTCATCAAATACATATTTTTTGATAAATACATTTGGGTTATTAACCGATAAATTATAAGCTTCAATACCAAATGTTAAAGCATCAAACCAAGAGCTGTAATCAACTTCATATCTTCTTGTATATCTACGGATTTCACTAAACTCGGCATATCTATATTTTATTAGATAAGAATAGGGAATAATCTGAATGTCATTATAGGTCATTACTGAATGTAGATAACTTACCCACCCATATCCAAAATTACTTGAAAAGTCCATTTTAAAAATATCATTGACCATAAATGACCTATCCTTCCAGCCAGGAGTACCATGAGAATAAAACAATACAAGTGGGTCAGCCTCTGCTTTCTTATATGCTTCTCCTAGATAATAAATGCGAGTGAATAATTCTATTTTGAGAACCTGCATCTTTTTGTAACAGTCTTTATAATTAGATTTCTTTATATCTGTATCTAATTCCTCTTCTTTCTCCTC
Organism: Flammeovirgaceae bacterium; assembly: GCA_047633715.1. Classification (GTDB taxonomy): domain Bacteria; phylum Bacteroidota; class Bacteroidia; order Cytophagales; family Flammeovirgaceae; genus JBLIFI01. The sequence goes on along the minus strand of JBLIFI010000453.1, from coordinate 1,338 downwards.
ATATGTTTCTCTATTAATTCTTGACAGGTAGCTTTCTTGATTATACGAATCACTTGGCTTAGGTGAGTACCAATCGTGATGAACATCATACAGCTTTTTTAGTGGATTTTCAGTATTCAGAATAGAATCTTCTAAATCTAGAATTGAGTAATCATCATCCTCCGATTTTTCTATCAGCCTTTTGATATAGCTATCAAATATTTTTTCAAATTCTATTTTATCCGAGTAAAGCCTCCCTGTTGTAGGATTCTTTTTTATTACTAAGATAAAATCTTTCATTATTTTGTCATCTTCTATGGAATTCATAATTGTATAAAGTTAGGTTTTCAACTGAAGGTAAGGAACGGAAATTAAATAAGATGCTACTTTCTCTTGTTTCTTTTTGGGCTATTCTTCGTTAAAAAAATTTGCCGTAGCGGTGCTATGCCAAACTTTTTTGCCTAAACTAGCCTCAAAAATAAACTGCGACAAAACACGCATTTATTTATTCCCCGTTCCTAAGAAAGAATCAAGAAACTATATTATAAATTTAACAATGTGTATTTAAGTTCATAATGCTATTTCTAAGCTTTTTTTTAAGACGATTTTACAAAGCAAATAAGCAAGCTATAAACCTTTATATGGGTAAATTACTATATATTTTTTACTAACAAAGTAATGTAACGTTTTTTTACTTCCAAGATAAGTATTCAGATTTGAGAGCAATAGAAGCACACTAGTTATAGTTCTGTCATCAAAGTATAACCAACGAGTTACTTAATCTACTAACTTACTATTTCCTCCAAAATTCATCATTTCCCAACTCACTCATTCGCAAATTTCTTATCTTTACCTTCTTCCTATTTTGCCAACTTACTATCTGATTCTTGTCTCAAATCGACTTTACCCAAAACGCTGAAAGTGCCGAAGCAAAAACCTTTTTTGCCGATGTAATTTTGCCCGTTCCCATTCCGCAATTGTTCACTTATCGGATTCCGAAAGATTGGGTGGAGTTTGCTCAGGTGGGTTGCCGAGTGATTGTGCAGTTTGGCAGAAGGCGAATTGTTACAGGAATTGTGGGCAAAATCCATGAGAATCCGCCTAAGAAATATGAAGCCAAGTATATTTTGGAGGTTTTGGACGAAACACCAACCGTGCAACTTCGGCATTTGAGTTTTTGGAAATGGATGTCAGAATATTATATGTGCCACATTGGCGAGGTAATGAATGCCGCTTTGCCTTCTGGCTTGAAACTGAGTAGCGAATCTCGTGTGCAACTCCACCCCGAATTTGATTTGGATGAAGTGGATTTTGAGTTTTCAGACCGAGAACTTGACTTGCTTCAAGCTCTCAAGAATG
>JBLIFI010000452.1:0-4226 GCA_047633715.1 Flammeovirgaceae bacterium | reverse complement strand
ACTTACTTCACGCTGTTCTAAGTCTTGAGAAAAATGAGAGTCAATTTGATTAACCAAATCTAACTCCTCACACATTCCACTCACTAAACCTAAATGATCTAGGGCTTTTGTCGATAATTCTGATGCCATAAACAAAAATCATAATAAATAACCAATTCTGAAATTTAGGGTGGGAAATGTCGGTTTTCAAGCTGCAAAGCTAGGTTTTTAAATCTGATTACCTCTAAAAAGGTTTTTAACTTCTTCAAAAATTGGATTGGTTTTGTGAGTTAAATTAGAAATATGTGTGAGGTTTTGTTGGTTGAAGCCTGCTGGTAGTTATTTACCCAATCTTCTTCATAATAGTATTGAAGATAGAAACCAAAAACTTAGTATGAAATGCGGGAAACTCCAAATTTTTTTGAGCCAATGAATGGGTGTGGGAATTGAGTTTTATAGACTATTTTGCGTTCTTGATACCTGATACTTCCTACTCGATACTCCATTCAAACCCAAACCACTTTCTCCCCAATTGCGCCACGCTGTCCGTCTGCGACTTCTCCTGCTGGATAGCCCACATAGAAAAAGCCAAGTATCTTATCCTTCTCACATAATCCGAAATGTTCTTTCAATTCTTCTTTATAAGTTGCTCCTCCGCTCGACCAATACGCACCAACTCCGTAAGCTGTGGCGGTTAAATACATGTTTTGCACAGCACAGGCAACAGCTTCCACTTCCTCAATTTCGGGTATTTTCTCCGATTCTTGCCTTTTCATACAAATGGCAATTACATGCGAAGCTTTCTGCGGATTGGTGCGCAATTTCTCAAACTTGGTTTCCTGAAAGCTTTCGGTTGGAGTGAGTTTGCGGTAAAGCTTGGCTTGTAGTTCCCCAAATTCAGTTTTGGAATCTCCCGCAAAAACGAAGAAACGCCAAGGTTCAGTTTTGCCATGATTTGGTGCCCAATTAGCATTCTCCAACATTTGCTCAATAATCTCCCGTTCCACAATTCTATCGGAATATTGCCGAGGGAAAACTGAACGCCTATTTCGGATAAGTTGATTGATTTGTTCTGTATCGAATTTCATAGTCTTAAATTTGTTCTTTCAATATCGTGGTTCTAATTGCTTAATTCTTGACTTTTCTGTTAAAAGTAATTATTCAAAAACTGCCACAGCTCTAACTGGCGAGCCTGTTCCGCCTCTGATTTTGAGTGGAAAGGCGATGAATTTGAATCTTCCACGGTTTACGAGCAAGTGTAAGTTAATCATGTTTTCGTAATGTGTAAAACCCATTCTCCCACAAATTCGATGGACTTCTTTGTTGGATACTTTCGGCACACCTGGAGACATGGTTTCCATTCCAAAGGCAACAATTCTTTTTTCGCCTAACCAAACAGCCGATTCGATTGTGATTCCTGGCCCATTTGTCCAATCTTCTGTTTGGAATGCGTTTCTATAATGATTGGTGTAAATCAGCACAGTATCGCCATTTTTGATTTCCACATTGGCTTTCTCACAGGCGTTTTCCAACTCTGAAACTGTTATCAATTCCTTCAAGCCTTTGTGAGACACATCCAAACAAATGCCTTCGGTATAAAACATGGAAAGTGGCATTTTATCAATGCTTTCTGCCTTATATTCCCGTGCCATGTGGCTGAGGGAATCGATATGCGTGCATGGTAATTTTTACTTCTGGAAGCACTCGGTAGATTGGCATTCCTGCAAAAATTTCTTGGCTCAAATCTATTATTTCGGGCATGGAAATATTTTTTGTAAAGGTTATTGAGGATAAGGTGATTTAGCTTAATTAAGTAGGTGTCCACATTCTGAAAAATTTGAATCGCTTCGGATATTCTTCTCGTGGCGAGAAGGCGATGGCAACTTCTGCATTATCCAAGGCAGATTCTGTAAGTACAAGGTATTTTTCTTCTTCTTTCGTCTTCTCAAATTCCGCTTCTGTGACTTTGCAAACCACTTTCTTAAAAACTGAACTCATCCAAATCTGCATATTCTCGTCTTCCTCAAATTTCTTGTAGCAAGCCAAAGAAGCGTGAGCCGAAACCACAGGCGCAAACTTGTTGGGAAGAGTTTCTTTGAGGAGAATGTACATTTTCATAATTAGTGATTTACAATTTTTCAACTTGAGACCTGAATTCTGCTAAAGTAGTTTCTGTAAAGTTTAATTCTTTGATAGGCTCTTTGGAAATTTCCACTTCTTTAAAAGCCGTAAACATATCCCCATCATCATTTTTAATTCCAATAATAGTGGCTTTACTGCCTACTGGCATCTTTTTGAAAACATACTTCCCTTCAATAATATCAGCCATTAAAATCCCACCAATATCACTAAAAACTAATTTGAGTTTAGTTTGAGAGTTCACGGGATTTTGCACAAATAAGTCAGTAGTTTCTTCTGCATCATAAAATCGGTCGCAGTTAATCCAGCCCAATTTGGAAACGCTGAAAATGTAATAATTCAGTTCGGCTTCATCCATATTTTTGATGGGCGACTTTTCATATTCTGCATACTTACTATCGAATGAATTGATGTATTCTTCGTCAATTTTGTGTGTCGGAATGGCTTCATTATCCCAAATGTATAACCATAATACAGTCTCAACCGCTTTGCCAAATTTGTTTTTTCTAGATTGTAAACGAGGAAATGTATTTAAACAATCATAGATTTCTCTGCCTACGAAATCTTTAGCCATTGATGTGATTTCGCCTCTTTTTACCTTGCCTTCTTTGGAGACTAGAATCTTACATTCTAATCCATAATCACCATAACGATATCCAGAGTCAGTTCTATCCCTAGCAAAAGCACTATTTTTGATTTCATTAAATGTTTGTTCAGAGAATTTATATGAAAGAATATGAGAGGATATTGATTCCCAATAAGTTCCTTTTTCTGAAAAATATTCTATTTTGTAGGATTCATTAGTGTCATCATTATTATAGGAACTGACCACCCAAGCATAAGTCAGTAATTTCAATTTGTTGTTCTGAATCGTATTCACAGTATCAATTTCCCAATCGGTAACCGCAGACTCTTTCTCAATACCATCTGCATAAAACAAATCCATTTTTGTGGAATCTCCTTTTTCTTTTGGAAAGTGAACCGTAATTCTCTTCTTTGGGTCAATTTCCAATTTCTTTCCTCCTGAAGTTGCTTCAATGTAAATCATTCCGCCAGTCTCCAACAATCTATCTCCAGACTTTGTAGATAAATCTGCCAACAGAACATCAGCTTTCGAGTAGAATTCTTTTAGCTCGATATTTATCTTTCCTTTTGCCATACTTCCATCGGGCAAAAGAAAAGTTTCTGCACCAATGAAAACTCTTGTGCCTTGTTCTCCAAACAAAGTGGTGTCTTTGGAGGTAGAGATTGCAAATTCAGATGTTGGGAATTGAATCTTGTCCATTTCAGGCTTACCCTTTTCACAGCTAATTGTGAGAATTAGTAGAGCGATGAATACTAGTTGGTGATAATTGATTTTGTTGAACATGATTCTGTGTTTTGATTAGAAACCGACCTTTTACTGATGTAATAACGAAGATGAGCTAATTGGTTACAAGTTAGAGGTCATATATATTCCTCATATTTCTTTTAATGAGCTGAAACCACAGGTGCAAATTTATTAGGAAGTGTTTATTTGAGGAGGATATACATTTTCATGGGAAATAGATTTCAACTTTAATAGTACAAGATTTCCAAGTCTTTTTGACGTGTCTCACGCAACACTTCTAAATTAAAGAGTATAGTTTTTTTATGAAAAAGCCATACTCTAGCCTTACTTATTTTACTCCCCAACCATCACAAATGCGCCCCAATAGTAAGGCGACTCATATTTTTTTTTCAGTTGGAGTTGCGCCAGTTTGAAGGCTTCTTTCTTGCATCATTTCATCACTAATACTGTCCAATTCATTCCAACTCAACAACTCTATGGAATTGCTAATTGAGTCTTGACATTTAGCAGGTACGAAATAAAAGAACAGCAAAATGACCAATAGAATTTTAACGATTATTTTCATAATTGCAATTTACATGTTTTTCAATTTCTGAGTAGTTATTCTTCATTCAAATTCCACATTCTAAAATAGTATCTATCCGTTATAAAAGGGTGGAATTACGTATTTATTTTGAGAAAATACCTACATGTTGGTAGTTGGTTGGGGGATTTGATGGGCTTGGTCGATATAAAAAAAGACCTGCCAAGTCTCCGAGACTTGGCAGGTCTGAAATCA
>JBLIFI010000451.1:0-4229 GCA_047633715.1 Flammeovirgaceae bacterium | reverse complement strand
CTATCTCCTCCTTCTGCTGTGTTACTTCCGAAGTTCTCTCTTCTACTTTCTGCGCCAACTCACTATTTTTCTCCTCAATAATCCTCTTCTTTTGAGTCTCCTTTTCCCGTTCGAGCTTTTCGGTTTCCAGTTGCTTGAGTGTAATTTGGCTCTTCATTTTGGAAATTTTTTTACCCAATCCATAAGAAAAAATGATTGCCATTATCAAATAGCCAATTGGAGAAATCATCGGAATCCAGTCTTGTCTGGGAATGACGTTTAAGAATTGGAGTGCCAATAAAATCCCGCCAATTAGCGGAACGAGATTGGCAATGAAAAAAGAGCTTGAGCCAGATGCTTTATAGTACAATGCTACAACATTCAGAACCAGAATAAAAAGCTCTGTTCCAAAAACTAATGCGGTTTGAATAAAAGTCGCCTTAGAATGCAAATCGGGGTGAGGGATTTCAGTAAAGAAATCGGGCAGAATCATCATTACAGGAATAATGTGCAATACCTGAATTACCCAACTCGAAGCATTCCAAAACTTAGGCAATCCTTTCAATTGCATATAATGCTGTGCAAATCGTACCCAGAAAATGCCATTTGCCACCAAAATGAAATTAAAGCAATAAATATTCCAGAAAGGGTTGTTTTGCCATAGAAACTCAATCGTAAAGCCTTGGTAATAAGCAAAAAATAGTGCCGAAGAAGCAAGTAAGCCTATGAAAGTAAGAAACATCCGCTCTCTTACGAAAAAATAGAGACAGATATGATAAGCCATGATTATGAATAAACCACCGATTACGAATGCGCCAAAAACATTGGTGAAATACCTATTGGTCATAAACTCATTCGGCAAATCTAATTGAACTATAAATTTTTTTTGAATGTAAAAATTGGAAGCTGTATATACTTTGAAAAGTGGCGTTTTAATTGCCTTTTTTGGAGTGAAAAGTTGGAATGGATTCGCATAATTTGCAAAACCTTGAATTGCTCTTCTCTCATAAGAAATCATCCTCCCATTTTCTTGGAAATTATCATTTCCAAGTTTTAAACTATCCCAATCGTATATTTCTTTTATGAAAGCTCGTCCAGGATAGGCAAGCCAAGCCAAATCTCTATCGGAATCGTTACGAATAAAAGCCTTGAGCCAATAGGTTTGATTCTGACATTACTAGCAATTTGCCAATCATGGTTTTGGTTGGAGTCAGCAACTTCTAAGGCGGTAAAAGAATTTGTGGAATCTACTAAAACAAGTAAATCTGTCGCTTCTATTGTGACGGGCTTCTCCCCCGAAGAAATTGGGGAGATATTTTGTGAAACCACATACTGACAAGGCAATAGCAGAAGCATTGCAAAAAGAAAACACTTAATATGTAGTTGGCAAGTTGTAAAACCCATTCAGTCAAACCCAATAGTTGTGTCATTGAAGATAGCATATTTTGAGAGTACTTTAAATCAATTGTAATAAATGGAGGGTAATTAAATTTATAACGAATGTAAATAACTCAATACTTTAGATTTTCATTCTGGGCATTGGGCTGACTTCTTGTGTGGCAAAATCGCTTGCCAAGAACTTGTAATGAGCTGCAATGGCAATCATTCCCGCATTGTCTGTACAATACTCAAAAGCAGGAATGTAAGTTTGCCATCTTTTTTCCTCTCCAAGCTCGTGTAAGGTTTTTCGCAATTGTGAATTGGCAGAAACTCCACCCGCTATTCCCACTTCTGATATTTTATGTTCCCGCATGGCTCGTTTTAGCTTCTGCATCAAAATTCTGATGAGCGTGTGTTGCATGCTGGCACAAATATCTGGCAAGTTTTCATCAATAAATTTTGGGTTGGATTTCAATTTATCTCGGAGGAAGTAGAGAAATGCAGTCTTGATTCCGCTGAAAGAGAAGTTCAGCCCTTGTGTTTTCACATCGGGGAATTCAAAAGCGTGTGGATTTCCCTCTTTGGCGTATTTGTCAATCAAAGGACCTCCTGGGTAAGGCAATTCCATGATTTTGGCAGTTTTATCGAAAGCTTCTCCCACGGCATCATCTTGCGTTTCGCCAATTACTTCCATCTCCAAATGGCTTTTTACCAAAACCAATTGCGTATGTCCACCACTTACGGTCAGGCAAATAAATGGGAATTTTGGTTTTGGTTCTTCAATAAAATGAGCCAAAATATGCGCCTGCATGTGGTTTACCTCAATCATTGGGATTCCCAAAGACATTGCCAAGCCTTTTGCGAAGGAAACTCCAACCAACAAAGCACCCAACAAACCTGGCCCACGAGTGAAGGCAATCGCAGAAAGCTCCAATTTGCTTACTCCAGCCTCTTTCAAAGCCGTTTCTACAATAGGAATAATATTTTTCTGATGTTCCCGAGAAGCTAATTCTGGCACAACCCCACCAAATTCTTCATGAATTGCCTGAGTGGCAACTATATTATTCAGCACTTTTCCATCTTTTATAATGGAAGCGGAAGTCTCATCGCAAGAAGATTCGATGGCAAGAATGCAAATGCTCATGTTGGAGTGATTTTCTTTTTTGGAAAACACAAAGATAGTTTGATTGTGGGAAAAGGAAACAGTAGAGCGGAACAAGTAATATTTTCGCAAAAAAAGTTCAAGCGTGGACTCTTGAACCAATAGGGCTTTCAAACCAACTCCAAGTTCATTAGTTTTGGCACTTTCTGAAAAGAAAATGTGTTTTAGGAAATGGAAAACAATACTTGTTCTCCAACAAATTTAATTTACAATCAATAATAGCATAAGAATGAAAGCAGAAATCAGAACAGCAAAAGGAAATATGTTGGTGGAGTTGTACGAAAAAGACGCTCCGAAAACAGTTGAAAACTTCGTGAAATTAGCCAAAGAAGGTTACTACGATGAATTGACTTTCCACAGAGTAATTCCCAATTTCGTAATCCAAGGCGGTTGCCCTAACTCTAAGCCTGGCGCAAGCGGAATGCCTGGAACTGGCGGCCCTGGCTACCAAATTGACTGCGAAACTACCGGAGAAAACCAATATCACGACAAAGGTGTTTTGTCTATGGCTCACGCAGGAAAAAACACAGGAGGTTCACAATTCTTCGTTTGCCATAACCGTAACAATACACAACATTTAGATGGTGTGCATACTGTTTTCGGAAAAGTGGTAGAAGGATTGGATATCATTGATACAATCACAGGAGGCGATACAATCAAAACGATTGCTGTAGTTGAAGATTAATTTGAAAAGAGACTGGCAGTGTACGAAAGTACCTGCCAGTCTCTTTTTTTAGATGATTTAATCGTCTAAAAAAAAACGTTGGATTTAGGCTATTTTGAGCCAATAAAGCCTAATGCTGAATTGTGATTTTACCTTTAAAAGTATCTTTCCATTCACATTTTCCATCGCAATGTGCTTTAACAATTTGCCAGTATTTCTTGTGGATTTTTTCATCATAAAGCTTTCCGTCAAGCATCATGGTATTAGATGTAATTGACATTCTGAGCCTTGAGTTTACTGTCTTTATGAATTTATCCTTCACGAGTTCCAAACGGATAAGCCTGAAAAAATTTCCAGTTTCTTCATATCTGTTGAGCTCTTTTAGGGAAGCTTCGAGTTTCCGTAATTCTGCTTCTTTTTCAGTAGCCTTTTTACGCAGTTCAAGCATTTCCTTTTCTTGCTCTTTCATTTTTTTTGTTACCAACGCCATTTCTACTTCCGCATTTTTAAAATCTTTTGAAAGCATACTATCATCTAAATCAGAAAATAGAGTTGGGTATTTCGGTTTCATAGAACTAACTACAAGGTTGCCATCATCATTTGAAATAATTGCAAATTTGCCTCTCGATAACTTTGGAAGTATATTATCAATCAATTCGCCATTAAGATTAGAAGTTTTTTCTTCCAACTCTATCCAATTTCCTTCCTCATTCTTGATTGCCCAAAAATTGCTCTCTTCATTGAAAAGCAATTTTTTATTAGAATCGGTAGTGAATCCGTGAGTTGTGCCTATCAATCTCAGCGATTTCATTGGGTGAGTATTTTTCTTTTTGACAAGAAGTATTTGTTCCCATTCGTTTTCAGTTAGTTTCCCTTTTGGTAAATCAGGAAAATCAAACTTCTTGAGTTTTGCCATACCAAGCAATTCTATTTTTTCTGGAAATCGTGGGTTGGGAATGAGTGAATCGGGGAGGTTGAAGCTAGGGAAATCGCCTTCCAGCTCTATCCAATCTCCATTTGCTTTTGTGAGAATCCATAAATCAC
>JBLIFI010000450.1:0-4248 GCA_047633715.1 Flammeovirgaceae bacterium | reverse complement strand
TGTCGGTTCCCAAAAATTTATTATCTAAATAGGCAGCAAATAAAAGCTGAGGCGATTGGCTAAGTTTCTTGTCAATCTTGGCATAATCTTTCAAACTGAAATCTCCTTGCCCTTCTTTGCCCGATTTTTTGTCTTTGTCCTTTTCGAGCATATTGTTCTCTCCGCCCTCTTTTTCTTCGGTCTGGTTGCTACGGATGGCTTCTTTTAGCGCATCGGTTTTACCTGAAACCAACTCCAACGAAAGAAAATAAGCCAAACCTGCAAAAATGGCGAACACAAAAGTCCGTTTCAATAAAACTCCAACAGCTCTAAATCTCCTATCTTTTTCAGACTCAATCAACTCTTTTACAAATGGCAAATAGAGTGCATAAAGTACAATTGGAAAGAAGTAAAGCGTAACTTGCTCTACAGTAATTCCCGTATTTTGGGAAAGTGCAATAATTCCTAAAGTGGCAACCAGAACCGCATAGAATATGGGAAAGTATCGAAATTTGAGCAATCCAAACCCTAAAAACCAAGCCACTAGGAATACGGTAGCGTAAATCTGATAACGGCTTGCAATATAATAAGCATCGAATTCGGCAACATAAGACGATTTCAGGAACTCATTCCCGAAATAAACCACTCCAACCGCCAAAGCAGAAAGGATGAGGAAACGGATTTTGAAACCGTGGAGAATAAACGAAGCACCCGCTCCAACCGCAAAAACTGCCAAAAGCATGAATTTGGGAATGTGCAACAACTCAAAATAATCTGCCACCAAACCTAAAAACGGATAAGTAATCAGCACGGTGGGCAACACCAAAAACAGCAATGCCAACCACGGAGTAGGTGATTTTTCCTTTATTAAACTCATTTTGTAAGTATATAGTCTTTAGTCCGAAGCCCAAAGTAACAGCCTTGTTCTTTCCAGACAGATTTATTTCATTATTTCCAAGTAGCTAATCTACACAACATCAATATATATTAGAAGTTCGGATTGCTAAAAAGTGTTTTTTTGGTATTGCTTGCGTTTACTTGTAGCCGACAACCTCTGGTTGTCGTTTTGCTGTTTGTTAAAATTTCGATACAATTCCATTGCGGACTAGAGGCTATCGACTACGAGTAGGCGTAAGAAATATTTGACGGAATGGTTATATTACATTTATTACCAACAAGCTAAATCTCATAACATGAATCCTGAACGGTTTTACAGAGCGAATTTACCTCATTTACAACCGATGGGCGGTACATTTTTCATAACGTATAATTTGGCTGGATGCATTCCCAAGCATCTCTTTCAAAAATGGGAAGCAGAATATTTAGAGAAATGCAAGTTGATTCGGAACAGAAATATCAATGTCAGAGAGGAATTGAACAAACTCAACAAGTTGGAGTTTGCCAAAAGAGACAATTATTTGGATGCGCAATGCCATCAGGATTTCCACCTCAAAAACGATAATATTACCCAAGAAGTAGCTAATTCACTCCACTTTTGGGACGGAAAGCGTTTGGAACTTTATGCTTATTGCATCATGCCCAACCATGTTCATGTGGTTTTCAGACTTTTTGATGAAGAGGAAACGAGAATTCCATTTTTCCTGCAACAAGCCATGAAATCTATCAAGAATTTCTCTGCCAATAAATCAAATCAATTGCTCAATCAGCAAGGACAACTTTGGCAATCATTCCATGACGGCACGAAAGTTTCGATAGGCTGGTTCGAGATGCGATTGAGTTGAGGCGGATTTTGTATTATGTGGTCAATAATCCTGTAAAAGCAAACTTGTGTAAGGAAATGAGAGATTGAAAATGGTCTTATCTGAAGGAAGATTACAATGATATTTGGTAGAGTTCGCTACTCGTATCCAGTAACTTCTAGTTGCTGTTTGTTCGTTCAATGTTTCGACAACCAGAGGTTGTCGGCTACAGGTAGGTACAGGATAAACAAATTTTGTACATTTCCCTCAATTTCCCTACTGAATAAAGGGCTTTCCTATAAAAATATTTTTTTTGCGTGGGACACACAAAAAGGAGATATTTTCTTTGGTGCGTGTCTCACGCACCATCGCTTAAATCATTGAAATCAGCAGTTTTACTTTTTATAGGAAAACCCTTCTACTGAATATGCTTTGGCAAACTCTTTCTATACACAGAATGTACTAAACTGGCGAAGATGATTCCCATAATTGCACCAGCCAAAATATCTCCAGGGTAATGAACTCCTAAATAAATTCGGCTGTAGGAAATCAGGAATGCCCAAATGAATATGAGCCAAGTGTAGGTAAATTCTTTTCGGAGAAGTAAATAAAGTAAAGTGGAGATTCCGAATACATTGCAAGCATGAGAAGAGATAAAACCAAATTTCCCACCTAAATATCCGAATACAGTATGAACCATTCCCGCTAATTCGGGAGCATGGCTTGGGCGCAATCGCTCGAAGAATGGCTTGCAGAATCCAGAAGAAAACTGGTCGCAAAGGATTACGGTTACGGCAATGGCAATGAGTACGAAAAGGATTTTAGCTCGGTAATGCTTGAGCAGGAAAATGAAAACCAATGCATAGAAGGGAATCCATGCGAGTTTATCGCTGAGGAAATACATGAAAGTATCTCCAAATAAACTGTGTTTCTCATTCAAATAAAGAAAAAACTCTTTGTCGAGTTGGTCAAGTTGCTCTAGCATAATCTGTTGCTCAATTCATTCAATTTTATGATTGGGCAAAGGTAACATTTTTGGGAATAGTTGGATGAGAGAATGTGGAAATGTAGGAATTGAGGAAAAAAGAAGAAGGAGAAAGGAAAAAAGACTAAAAGCCACTTTCCTTTCTCCTTCTTCTTTCCTCTAAAATTTAATAATCTTTGTCCTCCTCCTCAAAAGAACCGCTTCCCATATCGAAAATGCCACCTAATAAGTCTTTGAACTGCAAACCTGCGGAGAGGAATTTCCTGCTCAGCATAGAATATTCTGCCAAACCGTGTAGGGCGAACTCCATCAAGAAAATATGCTCCTTGCCAGATTTACTTGGGAATTGCTTGCTAATCATGGCTTCCAAACCAGGAATTGCTTTGAGTGATTTCTCGTATTCTGAATTGCTGGCATCAGAAAGCAAATCGAGCGTTTCTCCATCTCCAAACCAATCTACAATGGTTTTGTAAATGCTTTCCTGACCTTTTTTCTTTTCCGCTTCTGGGTTGGGGAAATATTTGATGAATTGCGCTCGGATTGCCTGACCCAATAAGTTTTGTGCTACAAAGCCAGAACCTTCTTGCTCGCCTTCATAAACCAACTCCACTTTTCCTGTGATGGAGGGAATTACGCCCCACAAATCGGCTACTCGCACATAAGTTTCCGACTCGCCATTCAACAAAGCTCTTCGCTCGGCTGCGCTGATGAGATTTTCGTAGGCAGAAATTGTCAGACGAGCAGAAACTCCACTTTTCTCATCAATAAACTCACTTTCACGAGCGACAAAGGCAACTTGTTCAATTAAATCTTTGGTAAGTTCATTATCGGAAACCATTTTTTTCTGAGCAGGCTTAATGTCCGCTTCTTGTTGAGTAATGGTTTTACCAATCTCAATCGTCTTAGGATAATGCGTGATGATTTGGCTATCAATTCGGTCTTTCAATGGCGTTACAATACTTCCCCGATTGGTGTAATCTTCTGGGTTGGCAGTAAATACAAACTGAATATCTAATGGCAAACGCAGCTTGAAACCACGGATTTGAATATCGCCTTCCTGCAAAATATTGAAAAGGGCTACTTGAATTCTCGCCTGTAAATCGGGTAATTCGTTGATTACGAATAAACCACGGTTTGCTCTCGGAATCAATCCATAATGAATGACTCGCTCATCGGAATAAGACAATTTGAGTGTGGCGGCTTTGATTGGGTCAATATCTCCAATCAAATCGGCAATGGAAACATCTGGAGTTGCCAATTTCTCTGTGTAGCGTTCGCTTCTGTGAATCCAACGAATGGGAGTTTGGTCTCCGTGTTCATCAATCAGAGCTTGCCCTGCATAGGAAATTGGATTGAGTGGGTCGTCATTCAAATCTGAACCCTCAATTGCGGGAATATATTCATCCAACAAATCAATCATTTGGCGAGCAATTCGAGTTTTTGCCTGTCCACGCAATCCGAGTAAATTAATATCGTGCATGGAGAGAATTGCTCGTTGCATATCGGGAATCACGGTTTCCTCATATCCATGAATTCCCTCAAAAGCATTTTCTTTATTCTTCAACTTCGCAATCAAATTATCTC
>JBLIFI010000449.1:0-4251 GCA_047633715.1 Flammeovirgaceae bacterium | reverse complement strand
CTGTTTTCTCTCTTTCTACTGCCGAGAATGCTTTCGTATCTTTTATTTTCTCTTCCTCTTCCACTACAGCACGCTCCACTTCTACTCGCTCACGAATGACATCCTGAATATTTCTGCGTTCTTCCTCAACGGCTTTCTCTTTAGAGATTCTTGCCAACTCCACTACTCTTTCTCGCTCATTGATTTCTAAAGCCCTTTCTCTTTCTACTTTTTCAGTTTCAACCGCCTCAGTAGTTTCCTTACTTTTCTGAGCGACAATAATCTGACGAGATTTATTCTCCTCGGCAATACCCATTTCCTCTTCGGCTGTAATCCTTGCTCTTTCTGATTTCAATCGTTCTTCTTGCCTTACTTTTTCAGACTCTGCTTCTTCACGAGATTGAACGATGGAGATTTCACGAAGTTGCTTGGCTTGAGCCTCAGCTTGTTGTCTTTCCAACTCATAAACAGCTTCTTGACGCTCTACATCTTGCTGCTTGATTTGCTTAATTTCATCATTGCGAATCAAATTTGATTGAATTTTTTGATTGGCGGTTAAGTCTGTAATTTTCTTAATACCCTCAGAATCAAGAATGTTATTTGCATCTAGAAATTCAAGTGGAGTCTGCTCCAAGTAATCAATCGCCATATCCTCAAGTATATATCCGTTCAATTGAGTTCCAATAGCTGCTCTAACTTGCTTATTCAATTCTTCACGGGAAGTATAAAGCTCCACAAAGTCGAATTGCTTACCAACAGTTTTCAAACCCTCTGAAAATTTAGCTTCAAACAAAGTTTCCAATAACTGCTCATCAGAAGCACGAGAGCAACCAATAGATTGAGCTACTTCTTTTACATCTTCAGGATTTACACGAACAAAGAACGCTACTTTAATATCTGCTCGTAAATTATCTTTACAAATCAGACCGTTCTTTCCTTCTCGCTGGATTTCGATACTTCGTACGGAAATATCCATCATTTCATGTTGATGAAGGACGGGGAAAACAAATCCACCATCAAAAACTACTTTTGTTTGTCCTACTCCTGTTCGTACTAAAGCTTGACCGGGAGGTACTTTTTTATATGTTCTTGCCAAAAATGCAATCATTCCGAATATGAATATCAGAACTGCAATGATTATAATTCCTCCAAGACCCTCTAGCATAGAATCTGCTAATAGGATTGACCCAAAATGATTTAGCATAGTTTGTATAGTTTAAATGATGATTAAGTTTTATTTATTTTTTTATGAATTTGAATGTACAACTTGTTGAATTTATGAAGGATGGCTTACAATGATACCTATTATAATATTTCTTGCCATCGACATCTTGAAATTTTATTTTTATTTTAAGTGGAGGGAAACCATCTAAAAACAATACTTCTGGATTTCTATCTATTAAATGGCTGATACAACTTAAAAATGCCAAATATTCTTCGTGAAACACACACTCATTTGGCTTATTGTTTTTCTGAGAAATTGTTGCAAAGTTTCCAAGTTGTCTTTTCTCACTTGAAAGAGGTATTCTAATCCATTCATCATCTAAAGTTGTCTGTATCTTCAATACTTTATGCTTTAAAATATCTCTTTTAATTTGAACATTAAACTCATTCTTAGAATCAAATTTTTCTATGTATTTCTTTGCGCTATCGTAGTCAAGATACTCCTCCACCTCTACTTTTTCTGCATAACCAATACCAACATTTAAAATCTCAAACCATAATCCACCAATACCTGGCAGCAAATCATCGCAGTCTTTTTCTCCATCAATCCATTCCGTCCTAAACAAACTGTTTTTTTTGCCGAAACAAATACCATAACATCCATTACCTAAGACTACGTGAGGGCGATTGGAGTCTGTTATTTGTTTTCTAATTAATCTTACTGTGAATAGAGCAACAATAGAGGCTATAAATGTACTTATTGAAGCAAGAATTTGAAATAGATTGAAATACTCCTCATTATTTAAAATTTCAATTATATAGTTCATTAATTTGTGTGATTTCAGCTGTGTGTTTCTGAATTTGATTGTTTGATTACATTGATTTTAGGAATCGCTAAATCTTCCAAAATAAAGCCATTTAAATTAACCCCAATTGCATGGAGAACACTCTTGTTGAATTTCTGTCTTGGGAAGGATTCTTCCTCTTTTAGTTCTATATTTTCTGCTACTGTCAAAATGCCTTCTGTGAACACAGGAGCGAATAATGACTTGATGAATTTTTCATCAAAAGTACGTTCGCAATTTACAGATTGAGCAACTTGTAAAATATCATTTGGATTGATTCTGACATAAAAATTCATATCTGCTTCTACTTGTTCGCCACTTTTCAGTTTTAAACTTTCTCTTCCACTAAAATTAAGTGGAATAATATGCATAGCTATGTTTATAAATTCTGCTTTGTGAATCATGGGAAACACAAAACCTCCATCAAAGATTACTCTACTTCCTCCTGCACCTGTTCTTACTAAAGCTTGTCCTGAAGGTGCTTTTTTGTAGGTAAAAAACAGGAGTATAATTATAGGCAATAGCATTGCCATCAGCAAAGCGAACAATGTCCAAATAAGCAAGGATTTGTCTGGCTCCAACATTCCAAAAAAATTCAACATAGATAATTTGTCTTTGTGTGTTTTGTATAGACAAGTCACGAGATGTCTATATGTAGATATATTTTATCATTGATTCGATTTAATCGAATATTCAACTTTGCTAATCATTTCTCACTCCCTCCGTAACCAAATAACATTTCTTCTTTTCGTCATACTCCACAATAATTACAGTTGTGCCTTTGGAGATTACCTTTCCTTCTTCAATAGTTTGTACGTTTATCATTTGAACCAAGCCGCTTTCTGTAACTACTTTCCCGTGAGCAATGTGGATTGAGTCGGCACTTTCCATTAAGACACATTCTTTTCCAATTACTTCAATATCTGTTTCTTGCTCCATAGCAGCAAACATTTTCACAAAAGGAATGGTGGCAAATTTGGTCAGGAATAAACTTCCGATAGAAATGGGAATGAATAAGCCAAGGGCAATCAGCCAAGAACTATTTCCAATATAATGATTTGTCAAAACTGAAGCTGACCACATGAAAAACGCAAGAAAACTCAGAATAATCATGAAGGGCAAAGAACCAATGTTGAAGAAATAAAGTGCTTGCGAAAATCCAAACCCTCCGCCTGCATCAATGTCAATGTCTGCATCTACGTCCACATCTAAATCCATGTCAACATCTACATCAAAATCTAGGAAGTCGAAATCTAGCACGCCTAAAATTACGGAAACCCAATAAATCAAAACTACCAACATCAGAATTGTGTAGGGCAGATTGATATTCAAAAGTGAGGCTTCCAAAAATTCTAACATGGTTTTGAGGTTTGTTTCTAACAATAATAGGAAATCTAAACCGAGATTGAAATAATTTGCTTGATTTACCTAGATTAAAATTAAGCGATAAATTGTTATGCTTTTTCTGTTTGATTAAATAATAATTGAACTGTCGGTTTTGAACCCAAACCCATTAGTTTTCTGGCAGAATTTTCATGCCGCCAAATTTTTCTGCCAATCCAATCAGCAGGAAACAAATCCAAACAAGATAGCAAGGGAAGAAATCTCCAAATGCAACACCTTTTGCTAAATATACAAAGATATTTAGTGCCGAGTTGATGGCAATTCCAATAATTCCGACTTTGATATATTCATTTGAAAATTTCATAATTTTTGGATTTTGATAGTTCCTAGCCGAGAGGTGTGAAATCCCGACTAGGAGGTTTTTGAAGTTGTTAGTTAGTGAATTTTGTGTGGGTTGATACTATTGTGATTGGAAAAGCTATTGGTTCAAATTCAAATCTCCCCAGGCATGGAAATTTTTGAATTGCTCGGATTCGGTCTGCCGATGTGTGATTTCCACAGCCCTGTCCACTCGGTTGATGGAAGCTAGCAATTTTACTAGCGAGAAAACGAGGATAACAATAAGTGCGATTAAGATAGACATAGTATTTATGGTTTAAGAGTGTATTCTGTTAGTTTCTGTAGTTTGTTTTACCGTTTCGTATATACAATTATACCGCTATTCAGCTCGGAATGTTGGGGAGTTAAATTCTTGTATGAGTAGTTTTTGTCTGATTATCAGTAAGTTAAATTATTTTTATTTTTATTTTCCTAATTTTGTTAGGATTTAATTGCTGAGATTTATTACTCAGATTTGAGATTATGTTCGGAATATTCCCTAGTTTTAAGCTTGTCAGTTGGGGTTTGGCAAACAGGCAAA
>JBLIFI010000448.1:0-4251 GCA_047633715.1 Flammeovirgaceae bacterium | reverse complement strand
AATCTATTTGGTAGTGGCAAACAAGTAACGCTAAAACAACAATGAACCATAGAAGCGTTCGCTTGTGCGAAATAGCTATAAAGTAGCCTTACCTCTTTTAAACGACCATCTATTTATTATCAATCAAGCCTCTACCACTTTTCCTTACCAAGCCTTCTTCTTGCATATCGGTGGCAATTGCATCGAGAATACCATTCATAAATTGCCAACTTTTTGGAGTGGAGTAGATTTTTGAAATCTCCATAAACTCATTGATGGTCACTTTCACGGGAATACTAGGAAAGTTGGTCATTTCACTTAATGCCATTTTAATCAGTATTTTATCTACTGTGGCGATTCGGTCATTTGCCCATCTCTTTGCTTTTGAAGCAATCCTTTTCTCCCACTCTGCATCTTCGGTAATTGTTTTTTTGTATAGAACCTCAAAAAACTCTCGGTCATCTTCCCAATTTCTGGAAAGCGTGAATAGCTCAATTTCCTCTTCCTCATCATCAACACCTTTTACAGTTTTGAGCAACATGTTTCTAACAACAGGTCTGTTTTCTATCCAGTTCAGGTCGCTTTCCTCCAAAAATGACAGAAGCAACTCATTCTTGAACATAAACTCTCTGAAAACGAAGAGCATCAATTCTTTATCTCCTTCCAAATCGCTTGAAACCGATTCTAGTAAACCTAAGAACTTCTCATCCTTCCTAAGCATTTTAGACCAATCAATCACTTGCTCCAACTCCCAGAAGAACTTCTCTTCTTTTACCTCTTCTAAATCTCGTAGCCTTGCCAACAAATCGTTATTGTAGAACCTAGAGAAATCTACCTCGGGCTTTTCTCCCGTCTTTTTCTGCTTCTTTTCCTGAACATCTTTAATATAATCTGCCAATGCTCCTGCCAAACGAATCAGTCTGAGGTATTTATTGAACAAATGTTCAGTTTCGGAAATCATTTTTCGCTGGACTGAGTGATACTCGTCTCGCTCTTTCCTTTGGTAGCTATAGATGGTGTCCCAGGCAATTTGTTCGGCAATTGCTCCTTCCTCATCTTTCAATACATCGCTTCTTTTTCCTTTCTGATGATATTCTCTATAAAGGTCAACTGCTTTTTTCTGTTGCCCGTCTAACCTTTCTTTATGTTCCTTTCCATGAATCATAAGCGTATCTTTTATTTGAGCATCTATGTCTTTCAGACCCAAATAATAGTTTGATTCTTGCGCTTTGTTGAAAGCATAGACGCTTTGCATTGCCTTGATTCTCAGTATTCTTCTATTCAGCATATCTATGATGGAACGGTAAACCAGCTACTTCCTGCCAGTTTTTCAAATTACAAATGTATTTCTCTTGTCATTTCCTCAAAATTATCTTCGGAAAAGAGACACAAAGTTAATGCTTTGTTTGCGATTTTTTGAGTTTTGCCCATAATTGTAGGCAATAAAAAAACCTACGAAATATTCGTAGGCTTTCCATAACATGAGATAAGCGTTCTTCTTAACTAAAATTCTTGCTTTTACATTACTAAGTAAATACGAGTGTCTCCTTCCGTCATAAGCAACGTTGCTCCTTTTGGCAATAATTCCAAGTTGATTGGAGAATGTGATTTGTTTTGAGAGTGAAGTAATTTCCCAGCCAAATCATATACTTCCAATTTTGGAAAATTGCTTTCTACATTAATAGTAGCCACAGGCTTTACATAAGTGTCTTGGTAGAAAGTCTCAATTTCCTGAAAAAATGCTTTTTCTGTTTTAGAAAATACTTTTGCAGATTTTTTGGAAGCCACAGAAGTTGTGTCTTTACCTATTGCGTTTACAGTTAAACTGCTTACTGCTAAAACGGCAACTAAAAAATATTTTGCGATGCTAGATTTCATTGTTGTATTTTTCATAATTCTAAGATATTTTCAATTTGTATGATTCTAATCAATTTCTGAATAACAATGTTCAAGATACGTGCCAATAAAACATAAGTAATTGATTTTAAGTTAATTATATCAATATTTAATGATTGTCTCATAAAGCAATATGTTCGGAAATGAACAATTAAAACTCAAAACCGAACACCTCTAAAATTGCACTTTTCATAGATATTATTTACTTATAAATAGAGCTCTTTATAAAAAACAGCCTCCAACTGAATCAAATGGTATTTTCTAAAAATGGCTTTAAGCTAATAATTCAGTTTGACAGTATTTAAAGCATTGATGAATGAGGGACATGTCATGCTTATATTTTCTTTCCAAGGTGAGATTTCCAATTATGTATATATTGACTAATTTGCATTTTCAAAAAAATGGCACATAATGAATAAGATAAATAAAAGAAATTTTTGGTTTCATAAATATGAATTCCTTTACTACCGAATCATTAAGTATCTCAAGAAAGAGGAAACCCCTACCAAGAAATTTATAGAATCCTATATTTCAGATTTGGATAATCTCCACAATGTTCTTTTTGGGAATAAATTCTACTACGATCCATTTACAGATATAGGGAACGTACTTTTTTTCGAAGGAGAGTTTGAGAAAGGAGAACTGGAATTGACCAAAAACTATATTAAAGACGATAGTTTTGTACTGGATATTGGCGCAAACATCGGTCATCATAGTGTTTACTTTGCTCAGCATGCCAAAAAAGGGCGAATCTTCGCTTTTGAACCATCACCTACTACTTATCAAACACTGTTGCGGAATATCGCTCCTTACCCGCAAATCCAACCAATGAATTTCGGAGTAGGGAAATCCAATCAGATTCTTTCTTTCTACGAAACAGAAGATAATGCTTATTCGAGCTACAAAAACACACATCGAAAAGAAGTGCTTAAACAAACAGATATCGCTTGTTTTTCATTAGATTCTTTTCTGCTAAGTTCCGATTTACCAAAGGTCGACTTTGTGAAAATAGATGTAGAAGGCTTTGAGCAGGAGGTACTAGAAGGTATGCAAGGGATTTTGGAAAAGTTCAAGCCTGTTGTTTTCTGCGAAATAGTAGAGAGTGAGTTCTCAAACCCTACTCCGCTTAAAACTATTCATTTCATGCAGAACTTGGGTTATGAAGCGACTTATGCTAAAGAAAATAAGCTTGAAAAATTCAACGGCACACATGACAAAAGATATGAAAACTATTTTTTCTTGCCTAAATAGCTGACCTATTCCTCCTTCACTAGAATAGAATCTACCAACTGTTTCCATGCTGGGGCATTTTGCTGTCCAGCTACAGCATTATTGATTTCAGTCATCACAGATTTTTCGTAATCATCTACTGTCACATCTCTGCCAATCAGGAAAGCGAATGTGGCAGCTTCGGTGCTATCTACTTTGTGGTCAATCAGAATATCTAGTTTGTCTTCGAAAAGTGGTGTGTATTCAATGACAATGGAATGGAATTTCCCGCCCTTGAACTCTTCCATTTGGAGAGAGGCGAAAAAACCCGTGAAAATCTCCTCTGCGGCATCTCTTGCCTTGTGGTGGATTCCCCGCTCAAAAGCATCTTGTCGGAGGCGTTCTTTACAAGTCATTTTCACTAAAGTGACTTGGTCGAACGAGATTTTGCTCTCATTTCGACTACGAATCAGCTCAAAACCCTTCGATTTATTGGGAATAAACCATGGGTTAATGTCCACATCAAAAATCATCGGGTCAAAATCTGACACAAAAAGCGTATCATTTTCAACATGGATTTTGGAAGTATCCAATTTAGACAAATCAAAACCTGCTTTCACCCAACCTCTTCCCAAATAGACCAACTCTGTTTTGTCATTGCGTTTTACAATGTATTTCTCCAGTTCTTTTTTGTAATCCTCATAATAAGTTTCCCAGTCTTTTTTCCAGACAATTTCCTCCAGAAATTTACCATCTCCTGCAAAGGAAATTCTGTTTTTGGTGGCTCGTTGCAAAATTTTGTATTCATCTGTCTTTTGGAGATTGGTCTTTTTGAATTTCCTGAGTCGCTTGCTTCTCCAGCCATATTTCCTGCCAATGGCGCTGTAAGTCTCTCGGATTTCTTTGTAGGCATTCTGGAGATGGGTAATTTCCCCAACCACATAATTTTCTTGCAGAGACTCAATCACTTCGCCATAATATTCTGCGGTAGTGAGTTCGCCAATTTCACGTAAATCTTTCAATGAAATGGCTGTGTCATCTATTTCAGTAGACTTTTTACAAGAAAATCCGACAAGAATAAAAAAAACAAAAAGGTAGAGTTTTGAAGTTTTCATAGTAAACAGTTGAGGTTGGATTGGAGGATTTAGTAGTGTGAAAGATGCAAGG
>JBLIFI010000447.1:0-4257 GCA_047633715.1 Flammeovirgaceae bacterium | reverse complement strand
ACCCAAAGATAAGATGAAATTTTTAGCCTCCGAGCATGTCTCTTTTTGCCCCATGGGGCAAAAAGAGACATGCTCGGTTTAATTATCCTTTTTCTACAGACCGTTGCATTTATTTATTGAATCCAAGACTTTTCTTTTGAGCGAAATCCAAAAAAGGCTAATATCGCAGTATGATTGAAACAATGGAAACGGAAATTTGTATTGTGGGAGCGGGACCAGCGGGGGCGACTGCTTCCCTCCTACTCGCCAAGCATAAAATTCCGCATATTCTGATTGATAAAGCCACTTTTCCGAGAGAGAAAGTCTGTGGCGATGCGCTAACTTTGGAGGCGATGCACACGCTGAACCAGATTGATGAGAAATATGTAGAAAGTTTTAAATCTCATTCTGATTTTTTGCCTTCTTGGGGATTGAGTGCAAGCTCTCCGAGTGGGAAAGAATTAAGCATGACTTTACCCAAAGACTTACCTTTTGCGCCTTTCTATGTAGTACGAAGAAGTGCTTTCGATAACTTTTTGGTGGAGAATTTGGATGCGAATTATGTGACTTCATTCTTCGGGGCGGAGGTTATGGGAGTGATTCAGAAAGACGGAAAAGCAGAAGTACTTTTCGAGCAGAATGGAGTGGAGCGAAAAGTAATTGCCAATATCATTTTTGGGGCGGATGGAGCGACTTCGGCAGTTCATAAGTTTTTATCTGGCGAGAAGCGAAAGGATTTGGAACATAATTCTGCTTCGGTTCGGGCGTATTACTCAGGAGTTACTGGGTTTGGAGACAAAAATGAGATAGAGTTTCATTTCATCAAAGATTTATTACCAGGTTACTTTTGGATTTTCCCAATGCCAAATGGGGAGGCGAATGTGGGTGTGATTGTTAAAAGTAAAGATGCGAACAAGCTCCGCAAAAAATTCCACGAAATTATTGAGACGCATCCGAAATTTGCACCTCGGTTCAAGAATGCCAAAATACAAGGCAAACTTCAGGGTTGGACTTTGCCATTAAACTCTGTGAAAAGAAATTTAGCTGGAGCCAATTTCATGCTGCTGGGCGATGCAGGCTCGCTGATTGAATCTTTCTCTGGAAAGGGAATTGGAATTGCCATGATTTCGGCAAGAGTGGCGGTGGAATTTGCCTTGAAAGCAATTGAGAAACAAGATTTCTCGGCTGACCAACTTTCTGAATACAACACAGCCATGTATAAAAGATATAATACCGAATGGCTGATGTCTTATAAATTTCAGCAATGGTACGAATCGTCCACTTTTGTGAATTTCCTGACCAACTTATATAACTTCCCAGGAATGCGTCAACTCACGGAAACTTTGTTAGAAAAATGGACAAGGAAGTGGATGTGATTCTTGTTTGAAACCTCTACTTCATTTTAACTAGCTCTACTCGTCTGTTTTTTATCTTTCCTAATTCTGTTGAGTTAGGAGCGACTGGCTCCGCTTGCCCGACTCCACGAGCAATCAGCCGGTCTTGTGAAACGCCTGACTTAATGAGAAGATTCCGAACTTGAGAGGCTCGTTGTTTTGAGAGGTTTAAATTATCTGACGCACTTCCTACATTGTCTGTGTGCCCTTCAATCATGATTTTCATGTCTGTGTGGACTTTCATCATTTTGGTAATCTCTCGAATCTTCAAAGTAGCATTTTCCGATAAATCAGACTTTCCTGAGGCGAAGTTGAAATAGAATGCCAAATGCCCTTCTTTGGCAATTTTAAAATAAATTTCCTCTGCTTCTAACACTTCTTCCCTATCAAAATCTCCTTCCGATTCTACTACGGTAAGTGTGTACTGTAAGCCATTATGGTAAGTTTCCAAAACCACATACAGCTTTTTATCTCCTATTTTAACTTTAAATGTGGCAAAATCTTCAGTTCGAAAAATCATGAATCCCCCCAGTTTAGAAATTATATCGTAGTGGAATTTTAGGATTTGAACTGCGGTAGGATGCGTAACTATTTTGCATTCATATTCTCTGAAAAGCTTCATTCCGCTTACCAAATCTTTATTGAAAGCATCTTTTGGGAACAGAATCTGATCCTGCTTGTTTTCTTTGAAGTTGGCAACAAAGCCGTACATTACAGGAATTTGCGGATATTTGTCTAGTCCAAATACGTGGTTGGATAGGAGAAAAAACAATATAAAGTAAGGAATCTTCATTATGAATGCTTTGATTTTTAAAATCAACTTGGCTTTGAAACGCAACTCCCCTTGAACGATTTCCAATCTTGAAAACTGAGGCTATATTGCTTTGCTTACTGAATAAACGTACAAACTGCCAATAAATTTAATCCATGTGAGATAATTGTCCACTCTTCTGAATATTAGAAAGTATTCATGGGTGTTGTACTTGCTGTAGCGGTCGCAATGATGAATGCGATTACGGAAATAATCAATCCGAACATGAATATGGTGTAGGAAATGCGCAGAAGTCTATATTTTTTGCCTAAAACTGCTCCAAGGAAATAAATGTCTCTGATTAAACTTCCGTAGAGGTAATCGCTGTCTTGCATCATGCGATTCATTCCCCATTCGTAATCTTCCAAACTCATGCTGTGGAAATTGCCAAAAAACAGCAGGTTTGCCTTCTTGCTTTTGATTGCTTCTTTTGAAACTCTCCCAGAAGTAATATTTGGGCGAGTGGCAATAATGGCAAACACAATTGTGGTTACACAGACTATGAGTAAAATAGATGCGGGAATGACTAAATACGGGTTCGTATCTAATTTGCTGGCCAACGCTCCCACAATAATTGAGATGATAATGGAGTTGACCGAAATCATGATATTTGCCTTACTGTCGGCAATACTGCTGAGTTCAATGTGGTTTTTTGAAGTGGTTCGGAACATAGTTTCCACACCTCTGTCTGCCCAGCCTTCCATTTTTGAAAGCTTTTTTTGGAGTTCCTTCAATTCATCTTTGTCAACTCCCAAATCGGTCATCAACGCTTCTTCTTTTTCTTTTTGGAGTTTTTTCTGGAGCTTTTTCTGGTCTTTAATTATTTTATCTTTTTTCGGCTGGAGTTCCAATTTGGCATAATCGGTAAAGTATTCATGCCCACGAAGGAATTTCAGGTTTTGCTTAATCCATTCCTCATCTGTGTATTTATCGTCAAGCAGGTTTTCCCACTCAAAACGAAGCCAAGTAGCTCTTTCATCAAAATTTTTGCTTGCCAAGTGATATAAATCTGCATCTGCCAATATTTTTTGTAAAATATCGGTTGGAGTTTGTGGCATTTTGGTTGCTCCAATGGTGGAAATCACTTTCCCAATCTTCTCTCTTGGGAAATCGTATTTTTCCAAAAACTCCTCTGCCATTTGCATGCTTACATCTTCATGCCCATTATAGGTTTTGACATGTCCGATATCATGAAACCAAGCGGCTACAATCAGCATCTCCATTTGCTCGGGAGATATACTTTCGGCTTCGGCAATCTTTATCGAAGCGGCCACTACCTCTTCGGTATGACTAAAATTATGATACTTTTTTTCAGCAGGCAAATTCTCATCAAATTGCTTTTTGATGAATTCTTCTGCTACTTTTGTAATATCTGTTTGGTATTTTTCCATGCTCGGATTTGCCTAATTTTATGCGTTTCACATTTTTGGGGCTTTATAAGAAGTCCTGAAACACAAAAAAAGTTTTGGAATGTAATTTAAGCTTTAGTAAGCTCAGTCCAAAATTCTATAACGATTATAGAATCGAGTGCAAATCAAAGCTAGTCTGATTTGCACTCGATTTAATTTATACTTTAAAAATCCACTCTCTATTATCTTCTTTTCTTCCTCTCTTCAAATCTTCCAATTCTTTGAAAACTTTGTTTGAGAACTCTCTAGTTTCAATTTTTGGCAAGTCATAATCAACCCCTTCGTAGCCAATTAACGCAAGTTGGGCAATGGTAGCCGCAGTTCCCACACCAAAAGCCTCTTTCAGCTCTCCATTTTTTATGGCATCAATCACTTCTGTAATTGCAACTGGTTTTTCCTGCACATCCAATCCCCAATCTCTTGCCATTTGCAACACGCTTGCTCGGGTAATCCCAGGTAAAATAGTGTCGCTCAATGGCGCAGTACGGAGTTTGTTTCCAATCACAAACATGATGTTCATAGTGCCCGCTTCCTCAATATATTTATGTTCTTTCCCATCTGTCCAAACAAGTTGGTGGTAACCTTGCTCTTGCGCCAATTTGGCAGGGTAAAGTGAAGCAGCGTAATTGCCCGCAGTTTTAGCGGCTCCAGTTCCACCAGAAAC
>JBLIFI010000446.1:0-4262 GCA_047633715.1 Flammeovirgaceae bacterium | reverse complement strand
GCACACTTGCTTATATTTCCCCAGAGCAGACGGGGAGAATGAATCGGATTGTGGATTATAGAACCGATTTGTATTCTTTGGGAATTACTTTCTATGAATTACTCACAGGCAGAGTTCCTTTTGAAAGCCGGGATTCTATGGAATTGGTGCATTGCCACATTGCCAGAAAACCTTTGGCAATTTGTGAAATCGCGCCCAATGTCCCTGTGATGATTTCGGAAATTGTGATGCAATTACTAGAGAAAAGTGCTTCTGACCGTTATCAATCGGCTTATGGTTTGAAAATGGATTTACAGCGCTGTTTAGACGAAATTGAAATAAAGGGAGAAATAGAGCTTTTCGAGATTGGGCAGAAAGATTATTCTGAGAAGCTCCAAATTCCAGAGAAGCTGTATGGTTGTGAAATCGAAACAGAAACATTGCTTCATGCTTTTGAGCGAGTGAGTGAAGGAAATGTGGAGTTAATGCTGGTAAAAGGCTATGCTGGAGTCGGAAAATCCTCTTTGATTAACGAAGTCCACCGTCCAATTACTGAAAGGCGTGGTTATTTCATTCGAGGAAAACATGACCAATATCAGCGAAACATTCCCTATTCTGCTTTCATTCAGGCTTTCAACGATTTTGTAGAGCAAATTCTGACTGAGCCACCCAACAAAATTGCCAAGTGGAAAAGCAAAATATTAAATGCGGTTGGAGAGAATGGAAATATCTTAATTGATGTGATTCCGAATCTTCGTTTGATAATTGGTGCACAACCTCCTAAAGAAGAGTTGAGTGCGTTGGAATCTGCGAATCGTTTCAATTACGTTTTCCGAAGGTTTATTCAGGCACTTGCTAAAAAAGAACATCCTTTAGTGCTTTTTGTAGATGATTTACAATGGGCAGATGCCGCTACGCTCAGCTCAATCCGCCTACTTATTTCTGACTCCAACAACAAATATTTATTGATTGTTGGAGCATACCGAGACAATGAGGTGGATAGTGCGCATCCGTTGAGTTTTATGCTTGATGAAGTGCTGAAAAGTAAAGCGAAAATCAATGTACTGCATTTAGATAATTTAGATTCTGAACATGTGCAATCGCTGGTTTCGGAAACGTTACGAACCACTAAAGAAGAAATCAAGGAGTTAGCAAATTTGGTTTATACCAAAACACAGGGGAACGCTTTTTTCGTAAATCAATTCTTGAAATCACTTTTTGAGGAGGAATTACTGAAATTTGATTTCCACCTGCATAAATGGGCTTGGGAATTAGACCAAATCCAAAATAAAAATATCACTAATAATGTGGTAGAATTGATGGCGGGAAAAATTGAAAAACTGCCAGGAAACACTAGAGATGCGCTCCAACTTGCCTCTTGTATTGGAGATAAGTTTGACCTGCAAACTCTCTCTCATATTTATGTGCGTGCACAAGTCGAGACGTTTAACACAATTTGGAAGGCAGTAGAAGAAGGTTTAATAATTCCTTTAGATGATAATTACAAAATCATTCCAGCCTTAGAAGCCGCGGGTCAGATTTTGGTAAAATGTGAATTCCAATTTCTGCACGATAGAGTGCAACAAGCCGCTTATCAGCTCATTCCAGAAGCAGAAAAAAAACGAGTACATTATAAGGTAGGGAAGCTGATTTTGGAAAACATTCCAAAAGAAGAACAAAAAGATAGAATTTTTGAAGTAATCAATCATTTCAATTCGGGAATAGAGTATGTCCTAGAAGAGTCTGAGAAAATGCAGGTTGCTGAGCTCAATCGAATTGCAGGGGAAAAAGCCAAAGGAGCTACAGCTTATGATTCTTCCTTCGACTATCTCCAAAAGAGTTTGAGTCTGCTTGGTTCCAACTCTTGGGAAATTGACTACGAAGCGACTTGGACTACTTATATAGAAGCGGCAGAGATTTCCTATTTGGCTGGGAACAGAGACGAGATGGAAAGGATTATTTCCTTAATTCTTACTCACACCAAAGATACGCTCGATAAAGTAAAAGCCTATGAAGTTAAAATTCAAGCTTATACCTCAGATTCTGAAATGGAGAAAGCTGTTCAGGCAGCAAGAAAGGTATTGGCCTTATTAGGAGTGAAATTTCCAAAAAAATCTACAAAAGCCCACCTATTACTCGCACTCGGAGGTTTAGAAATGAAGCTGAAAGGCAAATCGTCAGAAGATTTACTGAACCTTCCTAAAATGGAAGATATTAAAATGCGGGCAGTAGTCCGAATTCTGTCAGCAAATGCCATTGCCGCTTATTTTTCAGATAAGAATCTCTACGCACTTTTCATTATCAAACAAGTTTCGCTCGCATTAAAATACGGAAATGCCTATAGTACTTGTGGAGCTTACGAATCGTTGGCAATTATCTATACTGCCATTCTGAAAAAATATGAAAGAGGTTTTTTCTTCGGAGAGTTGGGAATGAAGCTGATGGAAAAAAGGGATGCCAAAAAATTTGTAGCTCGAAACGGAATGATTTTCCACGGAATTATTCGCCCGTGGGTAGAGCATGCGGCAAGTGGAATTGGCGCATTGAACGAAGCTTACAGAAAGGGGTTGGAATATGGGGATTTTGAATATAGTTTGCATTCTGCATTAGAAGTCTCCTTACTTTCCATTTATACAGGTAAACCACTCAAGCCATTACTGGAAACCTCCAAAAAGTATCTGCATTCTGCCATGCAAGTCAAGCAACTTGACCCACTTCATGTCTTAATGGTACAAACTCAATTTGTAGAGAACTTAGTAGAACCTTGCAAAGATTATTCAAGGTTGGTTGGGACTTATTTCAATGAGCCTGAGCAAATGCCTGCCTTTTTTGAGAAGAATGAAGGTTCGGCTATTGCCTCTGGTTATTTTGTAAAGTTCTATGCTGCTTATATTTTTGATGAATACCATTACTTTGACGAGTACAGAAAAATAGCATACGACTATGCTCCACACGTGGTTGGCACGGTAGGTGGTCCTTTTCTCACTTTTATAGATGGATTGGCTCGAACAAAGTTAGTGTTAGACAATCAATCTGAAGACGCAAAAAGAGACCTTAAGCAAGCTAAATCACGTGTAAAAGCATTGCAAAAATTGGAAAAATTTGCTCCAATGAATATCACTCATAGAGTCTGCTTGATAGAGGCTTGCATATTTGAGATAGAACAAAAATTTACTGAAGCAGAAGCCTCTTTTGCCAAAGGAATTAAATTGGCAGAAAAAGAAGGCTATATGAATGATGTAGCGGTTGGATTAGAAAACTTTGCGAGATATTGGTTCAGGCGAGATAATGAACCAATTGCTTCCATGTATTTCAAAAAAGCCTATTTGGCCTATGAGAAATGGGGAGCAGTCGCAAAAACGGAGCAAATGAAGGAAAAATATTATGAATTCCTGCTTCCTGATGAGACTCCTAATTTACAATCTACCACTGTAGATATGGTAGATTTACGTGGCGGAATGACTACCATGCAAACTACACGTAGGTTTAACACCATGTCTTCCACTCACTCCACAACTGATTCTAGAGGAACGAGTATGTTGGATTTTGGTACACTTATCAAAGCTTCTCATGCGATTTCTGAAGAGGTAAATTTGGAGAAGATGCTTGAAAAAATGCTTCAAATTACCATTGAAAATGCTGGAGCAGAACGAGCTGTTTTCATTCGACATGATAAAGAATCTCTGAAAATATGGGCAGAATACCATCCCGATGGGCAAGATGGAATGGCTGTGAACGTAAACGTTTCCGAATCGAATGGCGTGCCTTCTAGTTTGGTGCATTATGTAGCAAGGACCAAAAAAGCGGTTGTGTTGGAGAATGCCACAACAGACAGTACTTATTCTTTCGATTCCTACATAAAAAGGACATCTCCAAAATCTGTTTTCTGTTTCCCTGTCATGAATCATGCACATATGACGGGAATCATTTATATGGAGAACAACCTCATTACTAATGCTTTCACAAGCGATAGATTGGAGATAATGGATTTACTGAGCGCACAGATCGCCATTTCTCTAGACAATGCCCTGCTTTATGACAACTTAGAGCAAAAAGTAAGTGAACGTACCCAAAAACTAAATGAAAGCAACGAAGATCTGAAAGATAAAAATGATAAAATCACGGATTCTATTCGCTACGCACAAACCATTCAAAATGCGATTCTTCCTACGGAATCACAGTTGCAAGAAGCGTTCTCCAACCACTTCTTGCTTTTCCGCCCCAAAGACATTGTGTCTGGAGATTTCTATTGGATGAACCAGTCGGGAAATACCACTTTTATT
>JBLIFI010000445.1:0-4270 GCA_047633715.1 Flammeovirgaceae bacterium | reverse complement strand
CAAATTTGAAAATAATACTATCCACTTTCGAGATAAGCGATTTATTCTCCCAATGTGAATCCAAGGAGGTTATTTTGTCTTTCAGGGCAGGGAAACCAAAATCTCTTAACCTGCGGAGTGAGTTTCTATCATCCTCATTTTCAGGCAAATAAATCCAGTTGGTAATGTACATTTTGGAACGGCTGACCATCAGGATAAATTCTTCCAAAGCATCTACCGAAGGGTCAATTACCTCAAAAGAATAGTGGATTGCCTCAGTTTCACTTTTCAATGAAACAAGGTTAAAAGCTGTATTTCCAGCAAAAATCAAAATCAGTAAAACATTGACTAACAATACTTTCTGACCAATATTTAATTTAAAATTCTTCATGTAGAAAGACAATAGATATAAGATTTCAGACAATAGATTGAACTACTTTAATCTTCTATTATAGATTTTTAATAATTTACTTTGTAATACTTTTCGTTAACGATAGTCTCTTCGCATTCTTCAAACTCATTTCCTATTAATCTCCACATTTTATAAGGCCTGTCATCATTTAAGTTTTTATCTTCATCATTTAACTCATAGAGCACTCCATGACTGCCATCAGATATTTCACTTATCCATTTGTATAATTCTCTCAACGTATTATTAAAATGATTTCATTTGTACTGGTAATAAAGTGAAGTCTAGACTTCACTTTATTATTTAACTCTTTACCAAGCTCATAATATCTCATTTCTTCTTCATCCAAAGAATCTATATTTTCCTGAGTTATTCCAAGCTGAACCCATCCGTAAGAGTTAAACATATTCTATATTTTTAGCAATGACACACACAATTTTTTGAAGTTATCTCAAAAAATATGTTTTGAGATAACTGCTCAGTATCAAATATAGAAATTTTATAGAAATTTTATAGAAATTTGGGTTGAGTTTTCCAAGCTTAGAATTATATACTGATGCTACGAAGTCTAAAGCTGTTTTTTTTGTTGGATTTCGTAAATTGTTCATTGATGAGAAGAAATCAACATTTCAGAGAACTCACGACTAGACCCTGAAAGTCAACTCAGTTGGTTAGAAGTCGCTGGGCGGCACTCCGCCAATTTTGGGGAATGGCTTATATATATGAACACTTTTTATCCCAAATTCAACCTTATCAAATCCGAAGTTTATTTTCGGTTTAGTTCCCCAAAATTGAATGCGGACAGCTAGTTGTGCATTAGCTACAATCCTCTAATAAAAAAGATGAGTAAACAGTAAATTTCATTTCAAAAATTAGGGCTTTCCTATAAAAACCAAAACTACTGATTTCAATCATTTTGGCAATGGTGCGTGAGACACGCACCAAAGAGAACACCTTCTTTTTTGCGTGTCTCACGCAAAATTTACTTTTATAAGAAAGCCCTGTTTCAAAAAAAAAATTACGTAACATGAGTTAGGAACGGGGAATAAATAAATGCGTGTTTTGTCGCAGTTTATTTATGAGGCTAGTTTGGGCAAAAAAGTTTGGCATAGCACCGCTACGGCAAAATTTTTTAACGAAGAATAGCCCAAAAAGAAACAAGAGAAAGTAGCATCTTATTTAATTTCCGTTCCTTAGAAACGGGGAACAGATAAATAGTTTATTTATTTCCCATTCCTTAGCCAGGCAAAATTTATTGAGTGCAGTTACTTATTGGAAACATTTTTCAGTTCCAATTTGCTTCAAATATTCATTGCCGACAGGAATGTCTGAATATTGGGAAAGGAGAATATGAAGCAACTCTCTGTTTTCAATTGCTTGTGAGCTCAAATTCGTTCGATAATCATAACCCTCTATCTGCTTGTCTGTAAATTCAATCAGGTATTTGGCATCTTAGGCAAACATCAAATATTGAACTCCCAGCAAGAGAAACGCAAAAATGAGACATCTCCAAATCAATCGATTCATATAGCTAGTTTTTGGTAGAATTGTCAACAGCCTTAAACCGTTCGTTTCGGAAAGGCAATGAATAACTTGTTCAACTTATGCTATGATGTAATGAATGGGTTGTTTTTGAGTGCGAAATAAACATTGTTGGATAAAAAAGCAAGTGTTTTCCTTTCCTAAAATAGAAACCTTTATTGCCGCCATAAACACTTCCTAATCTTCCTAAACTTCTTCATATTTGCGCATCTTCCCACTCCAAACAAAGCAAAATGCAAGATAGATATAGCCAAAGAGGTGTTTCCGCATCTAAAGAAGACATTCACGAGGCAATTAAAGACATTGACAAAGGCCTATTTCCGCAGGCTTTTTGCAAAATCATTCCAGATTTTTTGGCGAACGACTCTGACTACTGCAACATTATGCATGCAGATGGCGCAGGTACAAAATCTTCACTTGCCTATTTATATTGGAAAGAAACAGGCGATTTGTCAGTCTGGAAAGGCATTGCGCAAGATGCCATTGTGATGAATACCGATGACTTGCTTTGTGTAGGCGCAACAGAAGGAACGATTCTGCTTTCCTCTACCATTGGGCGAAATAAAAACTTGATTCCTGGCGAGGTGATTTCTGCTTTGATTAGTGGCACAGAAGAGGTTTTGCAAATGCTTCGAGACAATGGCATGGAGATTTATAGCACAGGTGGAGAAACTGCCGATGTGGGCGATTTGGTGCGAACAATTATTGTGGACAGCACCGTTACGGCAAGAATGAAGCGTGCCGATGTCATCAGCAATGACAGAATTAAGGCTGGAGACGTAATTGTGGGCTTGGCTTCTTTCGGGCAGGCAAATTATGAAACCGAGTACAATGGCGGAATGGGAAGCAATGGTTTAACTTCTGCTCGACACGATGTTTTTGCAAAATACATTGCCGAGAAATATCCAGAAAGTTTCGACCCTTCTGTCCCTTATGATTTGGTATATTCAGGTAATAAAAAACTGACTGATGCGGTTGCCAATTTGCCTTTAGATGCAGGAAAGTTGGTGCTGTCTCCAACCAGAACTTATGCGCCAATTATTAAGGCGATTCTGGAACAGATGCGCGCCAAAATAAATGGGATGGTTCATTGCAGCGGAGGCGCACAAACCAAAGTCCTCCATTTTGTGGAAGGTTTGCATATTATTAAAGATAATCTATTCGATTGCCCACCACTTTTCCAACTCATTCAGCAAGAAAGCGGAACAGATTGGAAAGAGATGTACAAGGTTTTCAACATGGGACACAGAATGGAGCTTTACACAGATGAGGAGTCGGCAAAAGCTATCATAGAGATTTCCAAATCCTTTGGGGTTGATGCTCAAATTGTGGGAAGAGTGGAGAGTGCTGAATCCAAAAAACTGACAATCAAAAGTGAATTTGGAGAGTTTATTTATTAGAAATTATGGCAAATTCCATCTCCATACGAAAAGCAACTATTGACGACTCACAAAACATCAGCAACTTGATGATTGAGGTGGCGAGAGAATTTTCTTTTCCTTTTATGACAGCAAAAGGTCAGCGTAAAATACTCGTTTCCTTTTCGGCAAAATCCATAAATGAATACATTATTGCTGGGATTGTGTTTTGGGTGGCAGCCCACGTTTTGGCAAATCAGAATGAGATTGTTGGAGTGATTTCAATTGAGAACAACTCTCACTTGAAGCACCTTTTTGTAGAAGGAAAGATGCAGGGAAAGGGAATTTCTACACAACTATGGGAAGTTAGCAAGTCTTACTTGAAACAGAATTGTAAAGCAGAAAAGATAACTGTATGTTCCTCTCCTAATGCGGTGGAATTATATAAAAAATGGGACTTTGTGCAAACTGGTAAAATCCAGAATGAAGAAGAAATTCCTTTTGTGCCAATGGAAATTTTGCTAGACAATATCTAACTTAAGTAAAATCATAATAACTCTAAATAGCTTATTTATTTTTTGTGAGAAATGAGAATATAATGCTATTTTCGGAAGGATTTTAAACAAAAAAAAAGTGACTCGCTTTACTTTAGGTTTTGTTTAAACAATTTATGAATTACTAGAAAATATTTAACATAATCAGTATGGCAGAAGTAAACAATACATATACTGTTCAAGGTTACGATTTGAATATGCCTAAAGCAAATGGCTATTAAGTCAATTGAAGGCATGTTTGGAAAGGAAAAAGCCGAAGCAGTATGGCTAGAAATCTGTAAAGAATCTGAAATGAGTCCAAATTCTCAAAATATTGATGAACTTTCAAAAGTGTTCACCAATATGTCGAAGAAAGAAGGGACTTTGGGCGTTTTAGGTAGCTCATTGAGCATCAGAGCAACATCTTACAGAATACTTAGTAGAATCAA
>JBLIFI010000444.1:0-4297 GCA_047633715.1 Flammeovirgaceae bacterium | reverse complement strand
ATTTTAGGTCAAAGACATTCCATGTTTTAAGCTATTAAAGCGTGTCGTAATTGCGAAAATTAGCTTTCTAATTGACATAATCTAAACATGGAATGTCTCATTTTCAAATTTTGTATGCAGTAGCTTTGAAATCCTAATTCAATTGCCACTAGCTTCAGCTAGTGGAGAACAAGCTTGAATCTTACAAAAAGCCTTTCTTTTCCATCCAATTCATAAACAAAGCTTTATTAAACGGAAGAAAAAATTTGTCTTCCGTTGCTTGGGGAACGATTGGCTGTTGTATGGCAGATTGGAAATCTTCCTGATTTTCAATCAAAAACACATTTTCATGCTCAAATAATTCCTCAATCATTCCATGCCCAAGTGCTTTCAGAATGAGGCATTTCCCCCCAGAATCCAACATTTCAAATGCCACGGTAGATTGGACGAGCAACACAGTTTTGCACTTCGCCACTAATTCAGGAGTAGGAATTTTATTACTGATAACAGTAACATTTTTAAATTTTCCGTATTTCTCAGCAATCTGTGCTTTCTCAAAAAACTGGTCGGGGTGGAGTTTGTAAATGACTTCATCTTCCAGCCCATTTTCCAACAATTTCAGTAGGAAATCCGACAGCTCAATGTGTCCAATCAATCCATCAATCAATAATAGTGAATCGGTTTTAACCAATTGGTTTCCGTTGCTTTGGCAAATTTCCGAATTGCCAACAGGCACATAATCTCCAGCAATAGGGAAATTGACCGTACTATACCAATAGTCGGAATAAGTTAGAAAATGCGTGGGAGTGTAAACTTGCCTTATATTTTCAAATCCAATCGGATAAGAATAGAAAAGGTGGTCTAGCTGTGTTCTGCCATGTTGCATTTCTATGGAATCAATTCCCAAGTCGGCACAGGCTTTCACACATCCTTTCAACCCATATTGACCGTAAAAAACTGCTTTGGGCTTTATAAGTTTAAAAATGAATCGAAGCGTATTTGAGAGTAGCTCAAATTCATCCAGCACAGAATTGTAGTATTCGTTCTTCCCCAAATCTTCGGGAATAGAAAATTTGCTAGATAGAATGTGTGTTAAATTTTGAAAGGAATAAGGCTTTCTTTTTGGAGTCAGTAAACGAACAATTCCCAATAGAAAAGGGAACGCAAAAAAGCGTTTTGGGCCTAAGTAGCTTTTGGAAATACCATTTTTATTCAACTCAATCACAAAAGATTCAGAGCGGATACAATCCAAAATATCTTTGAAATTTCTGTCGTAGTAGGAATTTGTTGCTTGGTCGAAATACCTAGAGTTTATGATAAAAATGTATTTATAATCTTTAAAAAGGAGCTTAAAAGTACTCTGGATTAAATTAATTGCGATTTTAAGATAATAAACAGGCGTTTTTTTTTCTTTCTTTGCGCCTGTTTTAGCGTAGAAATCATTCCCAAAAACTAATTTTCCAAAAATGAAATACCTGATTGGATCCCAAACGAAAGTTTTGCCTTTTTTGAGCATAAAAAGTTGTTTTTCCTGCTCAAGTTCAAAAAAAGAATCTACCAGTCGTTTGTTTTTATCCATCAGTTAATTTTTTTGGATTTGTCCAATCAGAAATCATTTCTCCACAAACTCATCCACCAGTTTCTGCGCTTCCGTCACGGCTTCGTCTAAGTCATCATTTACCAGCTCTTTATCAAACTGGTTGGAGAATGTGAGTTCGTAAGCCGCACGGTCGAGCCTTTTCCTGATTTGTTCTGGAGATTCGGTATTTCTTGTATGAAGCCGAGTTTCCAATATATCCAAATGCTTTAATTTGATAAAAACTCCAAGCGACTCGGTGGGGAAACGTTTTTTCAATCGCAAGCCACCTTTCACGTCAATATCAATCAAGACATGTTTTTTCATTGCCCAAATTTTGTCAATTTCTGCTTTCAAAGTGCCATAGAATAAACCTTTGTAAACCTCTTCGTACTCGGCAAACTTGGTTTGAGCCACTTTCTGCAAAAAATCTTTAGGAGTGAGGAAGTGGTAATCCACGCCATCTACTTCTTTGCCACGAGGTTTTCGGGTAGTGGCTGAAATAGAGAAGGACATATTCTCGTTCTGTTCTAAAAGCCTGCGAACAATCGTAGTTTTTCCCGAGCCAGACGGAGCTGTGAAAAATATAATCTTGCCTTCGAATGGTTTGGAATCGTCCATGAAGTTGGGTTATGGAAGTGGAAATTGAAGTAAGCCACAAAGTTAAAAATAGACTTTGACAATCAATGTTTTAAGCTGAAAAAATTCTTGAAGGATTGTTTAACAATACTAAATGTCAAGAAGTATTGAACCATCAAGCTCCTAATTCTTGTTTAGAGGTGGAATTCAAGTTAAATTTCCGATTATCCCAATAAAACAACTTACAAATCCACTAAAAAACTTGGCTCGCATAAAACTCGGCTCAAAGAGCCAAGATACAATCTATTCGTACCACGACTCTCAGATGGGAATCGCCTTCGATTCGTCAAGGCTTTGCGTCTTTTTTTTTAGATGCCTTATTTCTTTTTCGTCTAATTTTGAAAAAAAGACAGTTCGCAACACTCTTTTCTCTTTTCAGACACACGCTAAGTCGAAAGTTATATTTCTCATTCTTCTTTCTTCATTTTTAATTCTCAATTCCTTTCCTTCTGTCTCCCAATCCAACAAAATCTGCAAAACCATTGCTTTCTCTACGCAACAGTTTCGGTTGGATTCTGCTAGTTTGGATGTTGCCACGCTGAAGATTCTCAACGTAAAACCAAGCTTTCCGAATTGGGAAAAGGCAATCAGGTTTGACTATTCCCTAACCGATAACCTCATTAATTTTTGGTTGGATTCTGCTGAGCTGAATTTATCAGATTCGAGCAGACGTTTTCGATTTCCCGACTCCATTCGAGTTTGCTACCGAGTTTTCCCGATAGATTTTTCTGAATCTTACAGTAAGCGAGACATCAATAAATACTATGAAGAACGAGGGAAACCTATTGATGGAAATTCCAAAAAAGGCAATCTCAAATCAGTTCAGGAAGAAGACTTATTTGCCTTGAAGGGAATTGGAACCGATGAGGAAATAGAGAAGACAGGAAGTTTGACTCGTGGCGTGACTTTCGGCTCGGGAAATGCACAAGATGTTTCGGTAACTTCCGCACTCAATCTCCAACTGCAAGGGAAACTCACCAAAGATTTAGAGTTGACCGCCACCATTTCCGACCAGAATATTCCATTCCAGCCTGAAGGAAATACGCAACAGATTCAGGATTTTGACCAAATCTTGATTGAACTCCGCCACAAGTATGGCTTGCTTTCCGCAGGCGATGTGGTTTTCGAGAACGATTCGAGTTCCTATTTCTTGAAATACTACAAAAATGTGCAAGGTGCGCAACTCCAAGTGAATTATGATTCTGAAGATTCTACCAAACGCTTTTCAGATTGGGAAATCAGCTCTAAAATCGGAATTTCCGCAGCCAAAGGGCAATTCAATTCCGATACAATTGCTTCCATTGAAGGCGTGCAAGGTCCTTACCGATTGCGAGGTGGAAATGGCGAGCGATTCATCGTGATTCTGGCAGGTTCTGAAAAGGTTTATTTGGATGGAAAACTGCTCAAACGTGGCTACGATTTCGATTACACCATTGATTATAATACTGCCGAAGTTACTTTCACGAACCGAATTGTGGTTACTCGCTTCTCTCGAATTCGGGTAGATTTTGAATATGCCACGCAAGATTACAGTCGTTCCATTTTGCAAACTGCGCAATCTTTCCGCTATAAAAAGTTTGAAACCACTTTCCAGTTCTATCGAGAACAAGATAATAAAAATGCGCCTTTATTGGCAAATTTGAGTGACTCTGACCGTTTCATTCTCTCCACTTCGGGCGATGATTTATTGCTTGCCGTGGCAAATTCTGCCAATGAAATTGAGCAATTTGACCCAAATCAAGTGCTTTACACGCAAAAAGATACTTTAGTGGCTGGAGTGAATTATACGATTCTAGTGCGTGCAACTTCGGAAGTGAATCCGCTATTCTCGGTAGTTTTTAGTGAGGTTGGATTTAGCAATGGCGATTATGTGTTGGGAAACCCAACTGCCAACGGAAGGGAATACGTTTGGATTGCGCCAATTGGAGGAATTGCGCAGGGAAGTTTTGCACCTGTTCGGCAATTACCCGCTCCAAACAAAAGGCAATTACTCACTTGGTCAAACCGATTACAAATCTCCAAAAATGAGGAAATATTTACGGAAGTTGGAGTTTCCAATCAAGATGTAAACCTGTTTTCAGAATCAGGGAATAATGATAATTC
>JBLIFI010000443.1:0-4303 GCA_047633715.1 Flammeovirgaceae bacterium | reverse complement strand
CGCATTCAATTTTGAAAGCCTGTAAACTGCTTGATTGTTGCAATAGAAAATTAGATTTGTTATTGAACTTTGGTTTCAATTCTCGCTCAAGGCTTTTAAAATTGGCAGGTGCGTTTAGTTAATTGAAACACGAGGAGTTGCTGGCGATTTGCAAAAAAAATGTGGCGATGCGTAAATGACCTGTCGGGTTTCAAAATCCAACCAAATAGGAAATTGGAGAAAGAGTTGGAAGCGGAAAGACCTTCTGTAAAAAATCCTAATCCAATATTCTGAATTAGTGAATATTGGATTAGGATTTAATCTACTTTCTTTGGCAATCGCTCGACTTCGTTAATTGGAAAAATGCTTCATTATTTGGGCTATTCCAGCTCCTGATTCATGCGGATGTCCGTTTTTCTGTAGTGCCGATTCTATCGCTCCGATAGTTGCCAATAAGTCGGCTTTGTTGACTGAGCCCATGTGCCCAATTCTGAAATATTTGGTCTTCATTTCTGGTAAAAGTCCTCCTGCCAATATAATCCCTTCTTGGTTTACGGCTTGCAAAAATGTGGCAGTTTCCATTTGGCTCGGGTACAAAGGAGCGGTTAAGGTATTTGCAGACACTTCTTCGCTTTTAGATAACAAGTTCACATTTAAAGCCTTGAGTGCGGCTCTCATTGCTTTTCCTGCTCTTCTGTGTCGGTCGAAACGGGCATTTATGCCTTCTTCTACAATAAGTTGCAGGCTTCTTTCTAAAGCTATTATGAGATTCACGGCAGGTGTGGCAAAATAAGAACCTTTCTTGTTTTCATAAGCATCCATGATTGGCAACCAATTCGTCCAATCGCCATAGTAATTTGGAACAGGGCTAGTGCGCTGTTTGAATACTTCCATCGCTTTTTGGGAAGCTACCAAAAGTGCCAATCCTGGAGGAACGCCTATTGCTTTTTGAGAACCTGTAAGAACGATATCAAGCCCCCATTCTTCTTGTTTTATTTCTTCGCCAGCTACGGAACACACTCCATCGAGCACGGTCAAAACATCATATTTTTTTCCTAAAGCTCCCATGCTTTTCGCATCATTCAACACAGCCGTAGAGGTATCGACATGGGTAAAAGTCATGAGTTTATAGTTCTTAGATTTGAGTTGTTGCTCAATCACATCTAGGGCAACAACATCGCCTGTTTCTGCTTCAAGTACATCGACCTTCGCTCCGTATCGTTTAAGAATTTCGGCATAACGTAAGCCAAAATATCCCGTAGAGATTACGAGTGCGTTGTCGCCAGCTTCTATGAGATTAGCGGCTGCCATATCCATAGCAAGCGTTCCTGTTCCTGCTACTACGAATGGCTGACCAGAAGGGCATTGCCATATCTCTTTCATGAGTTTTAGGCTACTGGAAAAAGTAGCTATAAAATCAGGGGCAACGTGGCTTGGAGTGGGGACTGCCATGCATTGCAACACTTCGTGTTCAAATTCTATTGGCCCCGGTATCATTAGTAACTTTCTAGAGTTCATGTGTTTTATTTAAATTATTGTCAACAATTACTATGGATAGCAAAATACAAATAACTACTATAAAAACAAGGAAAGGTTTGTGCGATTATTCGATTTATTACAATTCTCCGGCATTCAATTTTGAAAGCCAGTAAACCTCATGATTGTTTCAATACAAAATGAGACTTTGTTTTTTAAATAGTATTCCAACTCTCGTTTAAGGCTTTTGAAATTGGCGGAACGAAAATGAAGTGTATTCCAACATGCAATTCCCATTCAGGTTTGTTTGTTTTCATCAACTCGGGCAGTTGGAAAATCCAGCCTTTAATTTTGAAATGAAATAATCGTGTTTGGTGCGAATGTATTTATGTGGATATTATTTTGCGTTTATGCTTGTACGGGTATGGAAACCCGCACTACTTAATAATGTATTGAATGCTTTTTGTTTGTAAATTTAACGCTCTACAAACTCAAAATTTCCTAACAGATATTGGTTCGATATTTTAAAGGCTTCTCTTTTTGCTTACTTCCTCTCCAAGAAGTCTTGAAAGCTTTTTTGCCCAATTGCTTTGCCTAATTTTATGTCTTTTTCGGTTGGATTTCCCTCTTCCATAATTGGTTTATTACTCACATAATCATAGACATAAGTGCCAGATTTGGTTACGATTCCGAAGCCTTTATTGAAAATATAATGGGCGTAGTTGTTGGGAGATTGGTTGAATAGGTTTTTGCTCCAATTGAATTCCGAGTTGTCTCCTCCAACCAAACTGAGCAAGGTAAATGGCAGGTCGCTTTGTGAGGAAATGGTGGAAATTGTGGTGTCTCGCATCGCCAAAGCTCCACCGATCCAAACCATCGGGATTTGGAATTTCTTGGGGGAATTGAATGCGCCTTCATGCCTAGGAAGCGAGTGTCCGTGGTCTGCGACAATAATTACTATTGTGTTTTTCCACCAATCGTGTTGCTTGGCTTCGGCAATGAATTTCCCGATAGATTCATCTGTGTAATGGTGCGCACTTCGGAAAAGGTTCTCGTCTGTGTCTTTCCCAAATTTATAATCGGTGGGGAATTCGTAAGGTTCGTGGCTGCTGAGTGTGAAAATAGTCTTGAAAAAGTTGGTTGAGCCGTTGGGCGTATCTTTCAGTAATTTGTCTAGAACCACATGGTCGTGTGCGCCCCATTTCGAGTTCCAATCTTTCTTGTCGAAATCGCTTCCTTCCACAAAATGGTTGATTTTTCCGTTTCGCAAATAGGTGTTCATATTGCCAAAATTCAAATCTCCACCATGGAAATAGGAGTTCTCATAGCCCAAATTTGCCATTTCCTGCGTAAACATTGGCAATGTGCGAGTTTTGTTTGGGCTTTTGATAATGCTTTTGTTGGTTTGAGATGGATAGCCACTCAGAATTGCCACCAAGCCTTTGTCGCTTCTGTCTCCATTGGCATAGAAATTCGAGAATTGAATTCCTTCTTTTGCCAACCTGTTTAGGTTTGGAGTTACTCCTTTCTCGCCTCCGATTGTCTCAACCAGTTTGGCAGTTAGGCTTTCCCAAATAATGAGAATTACATTGGGTTTTTCTGTGTTGAAAACTTGGATTGAGTCGGGTAAACCTGTTTTCAAAGGTTGTGTGTTGGATTGAAAAACTTGTGTTGCTTCTGCTGAATCTAGCAGAATATACGGGTTTTTCATGTCATATTCCTTGTAGCCAAGCGATTTGGTAAAGTTCCAAGCGTAATTTACTGCGGCATGATTGGCGTACATATTATCGGAAAAATAGACATTGCTTTGGTTAATTGGGATGGTTTGTAGACCTCCACGCATTGTCAAAACCAGCATTCCCGCCATGAGTAAAAGTGGAAGAATTTGCCAAATTTTCTTATCAACTTCCCAAATCAATCGTCTGTTTATTAGTTTACTGAATAGCCAAATGGAGAGGACGGATAGGAAAATCCATAAGGAAACTGCCAGAACCAAAGTGCCTGTGGTAATGGAAGAAAATAATTGTTTG
Organism: Flammeovirgaceae bacterium; assembly: GCA_047633715.1. Taxonomy (GTDB): domain Bacteria; phylum Bacteroidota; class Bacteroidia; order Cytophagales; family Flammeovirgaceae; genus JBLIFI01. The sequence goes on along the minus strand of JBLIFI010000443.1, from coordinate 818 downwards.
GGCGTGTTCAAATACATGAGCGGAGTGGAATCCAGCCGAACGCCCCAAACGCCATATAATGCCAAATCGAAGAGGAAAAGGAATGTGATTAGGAAAATGGCAAAGCCTGAAAAAGCCTTCAAAAAGCCTTTCAGAAATCCTTTCGGAATCCATATTGAAAAAGCGATGAACAAAAATGGCAAAGCAGAAATGTAGGAACTAAAAGACAAATCCAATTTCAAACCGTAAAGGGGAATCAAAAAAATTGTCCCCAAATCTAACTCACTCGTTTGGTTATAGTAATATGCCAAGAAAATCAGCCTTGCCATAAAAAAATAAGCAAGCCAAGCTATTAAATAGGAAAGGTTGAAGACGATTCTTTGAAAAAATGATTTCATGTTTGAGATACGATGTATGATTTCAGATGTACGAATTACGATTTGAAATGAGCGAGAAATACATATAAATGATTATGTTCAGATATATATAAAATAGACATAGTTAGATATTTTGTGTTCTCGGATTGACTTGTAAAAAGAAACATCTTTTTTTGAATCAACGCATTACCGAATCAACAAATCATCTAAGTGAAAGGAACTAAATAACTTACTCCATTATATTTGTTTCTTTTTGGTCTATTCTTCGTTAAAAATAGTATCCATAGCGATGCTATGCCTACTATTTTTGTCCCAGCGGGGAACCGCTAGACTAACTAGCGTAGCCCGACCTCAAAAACAAACTGCGATAATGGCGCACTTTATTTAATTTCTTTCACTAATAATCAGTTCTATCTTGTTTTTCATCCCATTCTTGGAAAACCTTGATGGCTTCGTCTCTTA
>JBLIFI010000442.1:0-4310 GCA_047633715.1 Flammeovirgaceae bacterium | reverse complement strand
TGAAGATTCCTACGGTAAGTATCTACTTTCTGACCTTGTGTAGTTTCCGTCCAAATTCCCGCTCTCAAATCTTCCATCATTTCAATAACTGTGTAAGCTTCAGTTGAATTGAGCGTTTCGTTTTCTAACATTCTAGCCAATCGGCTGAAACTGACTAAGTTGCCTAGAATTCTGCCTTGTCCTCTTCGGATTCTGTTTACGATTCCTGCTGCTTCAATTTTATTCAAAATCTCTCTTTCAATCATCCAATCAGGCGTAATGAAAGCTTGTTTGATGAGGAAGTCCACAGCTCTTTCTTGCTTTTCTTTGGTTACGAATTCATAAACAGCTCCTTCTTGGTCATAAGTTTTGTTGATTTCATAAACTCCACCCACATTGGCAGTCACATGACCCATGTATCTGTTCCATTGACCAATTACTTGTCCGTACAATTCTCCTAAATCATCATAGCTTTCTCCGTCTTTTTTCGTCCATTCCATCAACTTAGGCATAATACGCTTCAAGTTCATAATTCCATAATTACTCGCTTTCATGGCGTCATCTCCTAAATCTTCTGTCTGAGAAGAAGGATCAAGCGGACTGAACATTTGTCTGCCAAATCGGTACATCAAATCTCCGTTCTTTTCTGTAATCCATTTGTGCAATGTTTCTTTTTCTTCATCTGGAGTGTTTGCTTCCAAGATTGGTCTGTAACCCCATGCAATAGAATATTTATCATAAACACCAATTCCTGGAGCTAAAGCAACACCTTTATCTTCTGGCTGTGCCACGTAGTTGAAACGAGCATAATCCATGATTGATGGCGCAGTTCCCATTTTTTTGGTGAAAGTGGCAGAGCGCAAAGAATCTACAGGGTAAGAAGAACTTGCTCCCATGTTGTGTGGCAAACCTAATGTGTGACCTACTTCGTGAGCGGCTACAAATCGGATACATTCGCCCATTACTTCATCGGAAAATTTAGTTTTTCTAGCCTCAGGATTGATAGCGGCAGTCTGTACAAAATACCAGTTTCTCAATAAGTTCATTACATTATGATACCACAAAATATCACTTTCTATAATCTCTCCTGACCTTGGATCGTGAACGTGTGGGCCTTGTGCATTCTGGATTGGTGTTGTAATATATCTGATGACAGAATAACGAACGTCTTCTGGACTGAATTCTGGGTCTTCTTCAGCAGTTGGAGCTTCTTTGGCAATAATGGCGTTTTTGAAACCTGCCGCTTCAAAAGCAACTTGCCAATCTTCCACGCCTTTTTTCAAGAAAGGAACCCATTTTACAGGAGTTGCTGGATCAATGTAATAAACAATTTGTTTTACTGGTTCAACCAATTCACCTCTTTTGAAAGCTTCAGGGTCTTTTGGCTCTAATCTCCAACGAGTAATGAATGAACGAGCTTTCGCTTTTTGTTCATCTAAACCATAATCATATTGTGAAACAGAAAAATAGCCCACTCTTCGATCTGCCAAACGAGGCATCATTGGCTTTTTAGGTAAAAGCACAAATGACTGATTCATCTCTAAAGAAATTGAATTTGTCAGCGAGTTTGCTGGAGCTTTGCTTGCATCATAAGTAAGAATGTGTCTTACTTCTGTGTTTTTCGGAAAGCTGGTCATTTTGGTAATCATGCTTCTGCTTCCGTCCAATCTTCTCACTCCAAAAGTTCTGCGTTGCCCTTGGCTCAATGCGCCAATCATAGCTACATCAGTTGTAAAGAACTTAGTAACATCTACAATACTGCTTGAAGAATCTTTGCCAATGGCTGCAATTTTCATCACGGCAATAATTGGTTCAAAATTATTGCTTTTGATGGATTTGTAAATTGGAAGTTCTTCACTTGCCACATTGTTGTGCGATACAGAACGCAACCAAAGTTGCTCATCATGCTTTTCCCACCTTACTACTTGTTGTGGGCGAGATTTCATTCCTGCTCCCCCAAAGTTCAAACCCTGAACTGTACTTGCGATTCTACTTACTACCAAAATCTCTCGCTCCAACAAACTGTCTGGAACTTCAAAGAAGTATTTTGTTTTCTGCTGATGCGTAGTGAATAAACCTTCGTCAGATTTTGTTTCTTTTGTGATGAAATCCTTGTAGGCTTTAGGGCCTTTACTAGGTTTTTTCTTCGGGTTTTTAGGCTTTCCCATAGTGGAAGCAACCTCTTTTTTGCCTTTATCCTTGTCTTTTTTCTTTTTCTGCGCCATTAAGTCGTTTCCACTACCTAATAAGAACACAAAAGATAAAGCCAGAAATTTTAAGTAAGCTTTTCTCATATTATTATTTTGTTTGATTCTACAGACAAAATTCTTGTCTATACATACAAAGTTATGAGCATCGCTTTATTAGAAAGGTGGAATTTTAGTAACGGTAAATAGCCGATAGGAGTGGGGAATGTTAGTGAAATTAGAATATTGGAGATTGAGAATCTAGATAATAGTTAGTAGTACGATAACCTAGTCGGTTTCTAGCAAAATAAATATTTATACCGCATCATATTTTGGGGATATTTACTGCAAAATAGGTTTTCGTTGGATTTAGCAATTGCTTTTTTTAGATTATGAAACCTTAGCTTTTGGTATTCCCAAAATTGGCGGAGTGTTCAGCTAATTTAACTGCGATGAACTGACTGAACAGAAAGCGCTAGAGTTTCCATTATAAAACCTTTCTGCTCATCAATTGGCGAGTGGTGAAATCCAATCAAAAATGCTTTATTCTTTCGGCTGTCCTTGATTTCCTTTTATGGTGAACTTTTTGCAATTTGTCAATCAGTCAGGCGTGTATTTTGCGTCATGGCTTTTACATTGAAAATTCAACTAATACACTATGAAACAGATAATAAAGCTGGCTTCTTTTATATGCGTTCTGCTTTTTGCGCATCAATCTTTCTCGCAAAAGTTACTTCCTATCAAGAAAGATGGGAAATGGGGCGCAGTAAATGAAAAAGGAGAGTTGGTGATTGAACCTCAATATGAGTTTGTGGGTAATTTCGACCAAGTTTTTCAGGAAGGAAAACCTGTGCAATTTTGGGCGTACTTCCGAGATAAAGACAAAACGGGTGTGCTTGACCAGTTTGGAGATATTTTGGTGGCGGCAGAATTTGACCAAGTACAGGTTTTTCCTACTGGAGAAGTGGCGATTTGGCAAGGTTCAAAAGTTGGGTTGACGAGTGCGGCTGGTGCGCTGATTATTCCGCATGAGTATGATTATATTAAGCCTTTTGGGAATGTTTTCAAAGTCAGATTCAAGAATAAATTCGGAATATCTGATTTGGCGGGAAAAGTAGTTCACTCGGCAGTTTTCGATAGAGTGGGGGAGTTGAAGCAGAATTCGGTGCTGGCAACTGTGGAGCAAAATGGCAAATTTGGCGTGATGGATTTTAATGGGAATTTGTTGCTTCCTGCGGAATATGACAAAGTGGAATTGGGAATGCGTTCGGCAACTGCTTACAAATTGAAGTCGATTGATGTGGTAAAAGTGGATGCCGATGGGAAACTAGAAAGCAGGCAGACTTTCAATAATCAGACTGATTTCGATGTGACGAAAGCGAAGGATTTGCGTGCAGAAACGAATAAATTATTGGGCGAAAAGCCTGAATTAAACAAGCCAAGGTGGGAAAAAGAGGTTTTGAGCTACAAATTGATAAATCCTTACGGTCAGAAAATCTTTCGGGAAGAGTTTTATATGGTGAGCCAAGATGAAGAATTAGGCTTGTCTCTGGCGTTGCATAACAACGAAAAGCTAGACACAACCGAAGTTTTTTTGATAGATGATGCAACTGCAAAAGTACTTTTCCGTAAAGTTGCGAAAGATTTGGTATTGACAGATTTTGAGCAATCTGATTTGGCAAGAATCTCAATTGATACACTTTGGGACGGCTTGGTTAGCAAATCTGGGGAGTTGAAAACGGAAATTGGCGGACAGAAAATCACGAACATTGGCAACTTTGTAGAGGGTTTGGCTTCCTTGCAAATAGGGAGCCGTTTCGGATTTATTGATACGAAAGGCGAAGTGGTAATTCCGTTGGAGTATGATATTGTAAGTGAGTTCAAAGACAGTTATGCAGTTGGGCGAAAAAATGGCAAGTTCGGAGTAATGGACAAATCTGGGAAAGCAGTTGTGGCTTTTGAGCAAGATGGAATTGCCCATCCAAGCAATGGAGTTGTGCGAATCAAAAAAGGAAGAGGAAGAACGGGAAAATGGGGTTTATTCGATTTGAATGGAAAGCAGATTTTGCCTTATGAATACGAGATTATTGGCGAGTTCAAAAATGGCAAAGCCACTATAAGAAAGGATAGAAAATTCGGATTGAT
>JBLIFI010000441.1:0-4320 GCA_047633715.1 Flammeovirgaceae bacterium | reverse complement strand
AATCCTGTAAAGGCTAGTTTGTGCGAAAATACTACAGATTGGAAGTGGACTTGGGTGAATGAGTTGTATAATGATGTGATTCCTACAACCTAGAGGTTGTAGGCTACGGAAATTAGGTGGAACATTTTTTGTGGCTTATAATTTACAATCTTGCGTGCCGAAGCATGTTTACGAGAAATGGCAGGAAAGCTATTTACAAAGAAAGGCTCATATTTTGCAGATTTTTCCAAATCCGAAACACACACATAGCTTAGCACTTACGCACCAAACTCTGCGTGTTTCGTCCCTTTAGAACTAAAATAAAGCCCCAAAGGTTTGGTTTTACTGATGTATTTGAAGATTTATATCGCTAATAATTTCCTCGACTTTTAACTCCTGAGTTTCTAATCCGTTCGCATAAATCCAATCCATAAATTCCTTTACTTTTTCTGGATTCATTTTTCCCCAATTCTCTTCACTTCCGAAGCTGTCAACAGATGCTTCTAGTGCTTTGTGGAGATTGGTGCTTTTGTCCTTTTCGGGAAGTAGATTTTCCAAAATTTCAATCGCTTCTTTCGGATTACTTTTAGCATATAAATATCCTTTTTTAGTGGCAGAAAGGAATTTCTTATATGCGTCTGATTTTTCCGAAATTAATTCTTCATTTGTAGCAATTACTGGTGAATAGGAATAGGGAATTCCGTAGTCTTTTAGTTGGAAACAGGTCAATTGACTTTCGAGCGTTTTGGATTGGAACAATTCCCAATTCATGAAAATCCAAGTTGAGTCGAATTTGTCTTCCAAAAGTGTCTTCCAAATGCCTAATTTTGCAGGATAGGAAACTTGGATTTCGCCTTTTCCACCGTCATTTTTAATTAGTTGCCTCACAATGGAGTCTTCGTATCTGGCTTGGTAAGAGGCGTAACTTTTACCATCCAGCTCTTTTGGGGAATTGATTCCCGAATCGCTTTTTACCACAATGGCACTCAAATCTTCTTGCAAAATAGTGGCAATGGCAATCAGTTTGAATGGATTCGATTTAGTTCGGTAACTCAGAATACTTTCCAAAGGACACAAAGCAAAATCTGCTTCGCCTAGTTCCACTTTCTTGGCTGGAGTTTTCGCATAATTATCATTCGAAGGGTCAATAATGTCTAAATCGATTCCTTCTTCTTGGTAAAAACCCAGCTCTCTTGCTACAAAAAAGCCAATGTGGTTAATGTTTGGAGTCCAGTCTAAGGCAAGTTTTAGTTTGCTCATTTCTTCTTTAATTTGATTGTTTTAGAATTGAAGAGATGAGAACTTGGAGAGGATGAGATTGTTTTGGAACATTAATCTCGTTCTATTTAAATATTGGTAGTGATAATTTTTTGTGAGTTCTTTTCCAGCAAATTCCATTTGAAGAACTCTGCCAATCCCTTCTACCAAATCACCTTTTTCGTCATAAATATTTTTGAACCTCTAATTCTCTACTTTTCTCACCCAAAACCTGTCTTTCAAAAAGGTTTCCATTCGAATGATAAAAATAAAGTGTTTTTGTTCTATTGACACTTAATTCTACTTTAAGACTCTAGGAATATTGTATTCATTTTGAATACTCAAGCCAAAACAGTTCATAGATTACTATAGAAAAAATGAAAATACTCCTCGGAAATGGTCTTTTTCAGACCTTTCCGAGGATCAAAGGAGTCAAGCAAACACAATTAATTAGATAAAAAAAGGGTAGAGTCTTAAAGTAGAACTAAGAGTGGATAATATAAAAGCTAATAATTGTATGATTTTGATTATTTTAAGTCAAGTATTTACTCAGGTTTTCTGCTTCTTCTTTTTCGCTGCAGGAAACAAAATATTGTTCAAAATTAGGCGATAGCCAGGTGATTTTGGGTGGAGATTTAAGTCCGTAGGTTCTTCGCCCACATAATGTCGGTAGTCTTCTGGGTCGTGCCCGCCATAGAAAGTCCAAGTGCCTTTGCCGAAAGTTCCATGAATGTAGCGGGCTTCGTTGGCTTCTTTGGTTTCTCCCATGATAATTACATCAGATTTAATGAGCGATTTTTTGAAAGCAGTAGTTTGTCCCATAAATCCTTTCACAATTTTCTGGTGATTTTGCGTGAGCATGGTCGGAACAGGATCCCATTTTGCAGAATATTGGAAAAGCGTGAAAAAATCATTTTTCTCATTCAATCTGCGTTCTCTGTGTTGATTGTCTATCGTGGAATACTCGTATTCGTAAGGATCCATTTTGAGGCTGAAATTCTCGAAAGCGAAAGTTCCAGAATAATCTAGTTTGGATTGGACATTTCTGTCGGCTGGGTCGCCATCGTACATGCTTTCGCAAATGTCAACTCCTTCGGCTGCAATGGCAATATCGTAAGTGTCTGTTGCCGAACACATGGCGAATAAAAATCCTCCGCCTGCGCAGAATTCCCGAAACTTTTTCACTACACCTAATTTCATGTGTGAAACCTTTTCGAATCCATGTTTTTTGGCTGATTGTTCAAAGTCTAATTGTTGTTTTTTGTACCAAGGTTCATTTCTATAACTCAAATAAAATTTTCCGTATTGTCCCGTAAAATCTTCGTGGTGAAGGTGCAACCAATCGTATTCGGGTAATTTGCCGAGCATGACTTCATCGTCAAAAATAACATCGTAGGGGATTTCTGCATAAGTCAAAACCAAGGTTACTGCATCATCCCATGGTTGTTTAGATTTTGGAGAATAGACTGCAATTTTGGGTGGAACTTCGAGCTTCATCACATCCATGTTGGCTTCTGGGCTGGTGATTTGCTGTTTGATTTCAACAGCTTGTGCATCGGAAATGACTTCGTAGGAAACTCCACGAATTCGTAATTCTTGCTCGAATGTGGGAAAGTGTTTAAATAGGAAGCTTCCGCCACGGTAGTTCAATAGCCATTCGGCTTCAATATCTTGTTTCATTACCCAATAAGTAATTCCGTAGGCTTTTAAGTGGTCGGTTTGCGAGTCGTCCATATAAACCAAGAGGTAATTTGCCTTGGCAGAAATACTGATGAGTAGGAATAGAATGAGGGAATAAAGTGTTTTTTTCATGGTTTTGTAGTTTCTAAATACTGAGTTCCTGAACAGGAAGTTGATGTTACTGTCTCCAACCACCTTGCTGAACCTAACGAATTTAGTGATTTTTATAGGATTTGGAAAGAGAAATAGGTTGGTGGGAACTCCCAAAAAAACTAAATTGGGAAGTGAACAGTCATTCTTAATTATGTTTTGGCAAAAAGGAGTCGAAATCTGCCAAAATAGTATCTAGCCAAGCTTGTGGGGAATCGGAAGCGAGTTCTACAGAGTATTATGTATGTTCTTGAGTTGATTATCGAGCGTGATAAGGTAATCTTTCCCGAATTCCCCATTCTCCAATTCATCAGTTAATAATTTTGGTAAATCATTTATCACATTACTGTTTAAGCTAGAAATTGCGAGCGATAAGGAAGCTACTGTGTCAACATCGCCTCCAAAATCAACACTCATTTTCAATTTGTCTTTTAGGTTGGAGTCAGAAACAACAACTGCCAAAGTAGCTTCAACTGTTTCATAGCCTGCCATACCCACTTCGCTTTCCCACTTTCCTGACCAGTTATGTTTTTGAATATCGTTCAAATAACTAATTAGTTGCTCCTTGTTTCCTTTTGAGTAGATAAAATAATGACTAGCCAAAGCTATTGCAACGGAAGATTCAATAGCCTCTTCACTTCCGTGAGTGATTTCGGCTTGAATACTGCATTTCTCAATAATTTCAGCTTCATTGGAAATAACACCTAAAACATAAGCTCTCATTGAAGCGCCATTTCTTGTGCTTTTGTTAATTATTTTCTCAAGTAGCTCTTCTCCCGAACTTATATCTGAAAGGAATGCATGAAATCTTTTTGCATAGCCTCTTCTGGGGTCTCTTTTAAAAGTATCGACAAATGCGTTGGCAATATTGATTTGAGTCCATGCTTTACCAGAAATCAGCAATTCTGCTAAAGCAATTGACATTTGAGTGTCATCCGTATATCTGCCTTTTATTTCTGGGAAGATTGGATGCGTTTCGTAAGATGAAATAGAATTTAATCTTTCAATCTTTTCCCTTTCAGCAAATTCAAATCCAGCTCCGTAGGCATCGCCAATTGCTCCTTCTAAAATCATGATTTTTGGTTTGACTTAATTGTGATGATTAATTGTTTTTAATTCATATAAACCAATATGAATTTCATTTAAGCAGGGTTTATTAGGTCGTGTGGCAAGAATTGTTCTTCATTTATTGAATTAAAATTGATTTTTGGGTTATTTACAAACCAATTAATTATTGATTTTGCATGAAATTTA
>JBLIFI010000440.1:0-4327 GCA_047633715.1 Flammeovirgaceae bacterium | reverse complement strand
GTTTCTTGGGCAAAGCAGAGTGCTTGAAAAATCAAGACGAAAAAAATCGTGAAGTAAAGTTTCATTTAAAATAGGGTAAAAAACATTACAGAAACACAGTCAGTTTATGGTAAAACTGACTTGTGAATCCAATCTAGTTTGAATTTGTAGCGTTTAGTTATAGGCTTGAGTAGCCTGAGAGAAGTCTGTAAAACTGGAGGGGCGAACCTTTATTGTAGGAAATACGATGGTTAAAAGTATTTCGGAGATAGACGGATTTACTGTAAAAGGAGTGTTTTTTTACCAGAATGCGAAGTAGAACTTCCCTTACCAATTCTGACAATCTATCATGCTGATTTCCAAAATGAAGTAAGTCTTTAGCGAAATCAATATCCTGCAAATACTGAAGGAAAATAATCTGCTCAGTTTGGATTGAGGTAATAAATTCTTTGGCAAGAGAGCGAGTCGTCCAATTGAGCGATGCGTACTTTTCTTTATCGAAATGAGCCTTGTCGAAAGTCATCAGATAAAAACCGCCATCTGTGGAAGGTCCGAAAGTGAGTTTGCCTTCCGAACTATTTTGAACTGCCTTACGAAGTTGATTAACACTTAATTCTGGCGTGTCATTTCCAACTGTAATTACAAACTGATAGCCTTTTTGAAAAATGCTTTCAACGGCATTCGTAATTTTTTCCCCGAATGTATTTCCTACTTGCTTCTGCTCATCGTAAACAAAATAGTCTTGTTTTATTTTCTCAACTTTCCGCAGAATATCCGAATTGAGTGCTTCAAATAATTCAGCTGACTGAGGGATTTTTTTGAGTTCCCTATTGGCAGAATGTGTAAAAATCAATATGCCCGTTTGGTCACTCATATATTCTTTAAATACTCATATCAATTTTAGGAAACCCTGTTTATGGGAAGAAAAAGGTCAGGTTTTGTATTTGCATAGAAAGCGGTGTATTACTAATTCATTCAACGAAATTTTAGTTCCTGATTCTCGGGGAATTTCAAAAATAAAAAAGCATAAACTAGGTTCGTGTTTTTTTTTGGTTGGATTGAGTGGTAGGATTCTTTTAATTAGAAACGTCTCCAAACAGAAAGCCACAAATCACTTTCGGATAGAAATAAGTGGATTTTTGAGGCATTGTAAAACCGCTTTCGCAAATCGCCTTCACTTGCTCAATGGAAATATCTTTCGTGATAAATGCCATTTGAGCTTCTTTCCGCAAGACTTTGGAGACACAAGCCGAGTAGCTTCTCTCGAAAGTGATATTCTCGCAACTTCTTTGTTGCTCTCGTACAATTCCCAATACTTTTTCAAACACAAAATAATGCAGAACTGTCAAATCCAGTTCCCTCACTACAGTTGGGAAATTCCAATCCATCAATTCTAAAACTTCAGGTTTCAAGCGGATTTTATAAGCTTGGTCATTGTCTTCCATCAGCAAGCCAAAAGCCCATTTTTTACCCAAAATCACTTCGTGCAACATAGATGGGTCGTCAATTTCCCGAATGAAAAAGTACTTATCCAACTGTTCCAAAATGTGCAAACTATCGAAATCCTCCAAGCCATTAACCAATCTGTGAGTAGGCAAAATCCGTAAATCATCTGCCTCTGTGTTGGTCATAAACATCATGTGGAAGTTGTATAATTCTTCTCCCGTATGTTTCGGATTGGATTCCGTCATGGTTTTTCGGTAGGAAACCGAGCCTTCATATCTGTGGTGTCCATCTGCCAAAATGATATTTTGAGGAGCGAGTTTTTTGATAAATTTCTCCACAATTTCTGGCTCATCAATTACCGCCATCACATCTCGAACGCCTTGGTAATCTTCCACATCATAAAGAGGTATTTTCATGGCATCATCCATATATTGCTCCAATTCAAACTCTGAATCGGAATATAAACCGTGTGTTGCACTTACGTTGAGTTGCGTGTTGTGAAGTAAATCGGCACGGTCATTTACCGCTTTCGGGATGGTGTTCTCATGCCTCATAATCACATTTTCGGCAAAATCATACGCACGAATCAAGCAAATGAAACCTTTTCGGCAATACTCTCGCTTATCATTCGGCAAGTTAAAATGCTGATAATAGACATAAATAGCAGGTTTTCGGTCTTGCACCAAAATTTGTTCTCTTTTCCAATCCTCCAAAATCTCCGAAGCATGAAAGGAAGGCGAACCGCCCAAAGGCACAGAAAGATGAATGCTATTTAATTCATTTCTATATAATCTTGTCCGCTGTTTCTCGTCCACCACATCAAATAATGGAGAAGTTAATTCTGCTATTTTATGCGAAAGTCGTGGATGGTATCGCCACGCCTGAAAAGGTCTGATTTCTGCCATTTGTTAGTATTGAGTAATTAGTATTGAGTAATTAGTATTGAGATTTTTCGTTTCTCAATTCAATTACTGCTTAATAAGTTTCGATTCGCCAAATCGCTATTTCGCCAAATCACAATTCGCTAATTCCCAACATCTGCATGAGTTTTCTTCCAAAGCTGATAAAGCGCATGATTTTTATCTCCTAAAGCAGTTTCAAAATCTGCGAAAACGGGAATGAGTTTTTTGTTGATTTCCGCTTTCTCCTTTTCCAGCATAGGCTTGTAAACTGTGTTATAGTCTGCGCTTCTTCCCTTTCTTAATTGCCTTTGGAGTTTACCTGTCAGGTTTTTTAAGTTTTTGGCAATGCTCAATTGCGAAATAATTAAATACGTCTGTACAGGATGTTCATGAGAAATATTTGTTCTCTGCTCTGAAATAATTTCAAAAGCTGTTTTCAAGTTTTCCATTGCCGTTTTGCTCTTATCGGAAATAGATTGGATTGTTCCTTCTTTGGGAATACTTCTGATATATTTCTCCACGGAATCATTATAAACCAAGGCTTCCAAGCTCATCATGACCACAAAATCTCTTTGGGACTTTACAGATTCATCGTTGGAGAAAGTGATTTTGCAGTTTTTTGATGTAGAGATTGCTTCCGAGAACATTCCCAATTTCCACTCGCTCAAGCCTTTTATAGTGTAGGCATTTAGCAATAAGCCATCTTTTGCCAAATTGGTTTTGTCATGTTTCGCCTCTCCGCCACCCATCGATTTGATGATAAAAGTCCGAGCCATGCGGTAATTACTTTCTGGCGAGACAGTAATTGGTGTATTCGGATTGAGTTTCTGACTATTTTCCGTTTCTGCTCCTTTGTTAAAAGCTTCCTGAGCGGTTTGGAACTGTTTCAGATAAGGACTGCAAGCTGAAAATCCAACCAAAACTAAAAGGAAAAAAAACTGATGTATTCTTTTCATAAATCGAGACATAAGATTTTAGATAGGAGATATTAGAATATGATTCTGAATTACTGGAAATAAAAAATCCAGACAATTAATCATTTGTTCAAAGCCACAAAATCAAGATGCCTCCATTTTACAAATGAAGGCATCTTGAACAAAACTAAGATTTTAAAACGACTTCCAAAATCCGTAAAATGATTGGTAGTTTGAAACAAGTAATGCTATTGGAAATTCCATCGCTAAAAGCAGGAATTTGCTAATGCAAATAGCTTTTTTCACGATAGCTGGAAGCTATCGGCTACGGATAGAACTTCACAAGTTAATCTCAAGCTACTTCTTTATTACTAATATTACTAACAAATGATTTTGAAAATTTCGAAATAGTTTACTTAAAGCAGGCAAGAGCTACGGCTGTAAATTTGCTATTTTACTATTTTCTCAACTTGCTATTTGATTTTAATCTTCTATGTTTCTATCTGATTTTTTGGTTGGCTGGTCTGTGTCGGCAATCGATTCACGCATTTTTGTATCAGCTTGCACATTTTCCATTTTGTAATAATCCATGATTCCGAGTTTTCCACTTCGGAAAGCCTCGGCAATTGCTAATGGAATTTGTGCTTCCGACTCAATTACTTTCGCTTTGGAAGCCTGCGTTTTTGCTTTCATTTCCTGCTCAACAGCAACCGCCATCGCTCTTCTTTCCTCGGCTTTTGCTTCTGCCACTTTCAAATCGGCATTTGCTTGATCAATTTGGAGTTTTGCACCAATGTTTGCGCCTACATCAATATCGGCAATGTCAATGGAGAGAATCTCAAAAGCAGTTCCCGAATCCAAGCCTTTTTCCAACACGAGTTTGGAAATTTTATCAGGATTTTCCAATACATCTTTGTGCGATTTGGAGGAACCAATTGAGGTTACAATTCCCTCACCAACCCTTGCCAAAATGGTTTCCTCACCAGAACCCCCGACTAATTGCGAAATATTCGCTCTTACCGTAACTCTTGCTTTGGCAACCAACTGGATTCCGTCTTGCGCAACCGCAGCCACAGAAGGCGTGTT
>JBLIFI010000439.1:0-4335 GCA_047633715.1 Flammeovirgaceae bacterium | reverse complement strand
TTGCGAACTGAGCTTTTCTTCCATACTACTCCGCTGCTAAGGTTTCCTGTTTTTAAAATGTACAGTAGTATGCTTTTCTCCTTCTAGAAAGAGTAAGCTACATTTGTATTTATTAAACGCTCAAATTCTTATCTCTCACATTTTTCTGAACTGCTACGGCCGCAAACATTCCCAATGTGAAGGACATTCCGAAAAAACCTTTTTCGCTCAAATCCAACTCTGCATTCCACAAGCCGATTACGAGTAATAAGACTGAAATCAGCAAGGCAACCCAACTGATTCCATAATAAATATCAGAAACGGGGATCTCCTCAATTCGGTCTCTCACATTCTTCTGTACGGAAACCGTGGCGAAAAGCCCCAAAATGAGAATGGCAAAATAATAACCTTTCTCGTTCAGCAACATTTCCGCATTCCAAAGTCCGATGCAAAAGGCAACTGCACCCACCAAAAAGGCAATCCAAGAAGCTCCGACAAAAGCATTGGTTGGATTTTGCTTACTGGAAGCCGATGAGTTCACTTCCTTATCCAATTCAAAAAAATTGGGTTTTGTTGATTCTGATGTTGTTGTTTCGTTCGTCATAATTTCAAAGGTTTAGCTGAGTGAATAGTGAATTTTCTTATTCAACTACTTGTGAAAGTACGAGCTTGGAAGAGGGAAAAGTAGCTGATTTTATCAGAATACGGACTTCTTAATTTGATTGAATTATAGCTAATTGCTAATTAAAAGCTATTAATTGGTTGGTAATACGGACTTTTTTAATTTCAGAATCATAACTTTTTTTAAGGTTAGACTTGACTTTTACTATTTTCAATGGCTTTTCTCAACAATTGAACTGGCTCAAGCATTTCGGACTCTTTCATAGAAGCAAACCCAATTCTGATTGCATTGGGTTTATTTTCCTCTGTGCTGAATATTTCGCTACTAGGTAATTTTAAACCCAGTTTCCTTGCTTCGGTTTCGACCTTTCCGACAGGAATGTTTTCATTGAATTGTACCCAAACCGCCAAGCCTCCTTCTGGAATGTCAAACTCGATAAATTCATTGAGTTGTTGCTGAAGTAACTGACAAAATATATCTCGCCTTTTTCGGTAAACCTTGAGTGCCTTTTTCAAATGCCTCCTGACTTCTCCTGCATCGAAAAGCATGGCGATGGCTCGCTCCAAAACAGTGTTTCCATAACTATCTACAAATCGGCTCAGATAGGAGATTTGTTCTACTAATTCTTTGGATGCTACCAAAAAACCGACTCTCAAACTTGGCGCAATTGTTTTGCTAAATGAACCGACATAAGCAACGACTCCTGCATAATCGGAACTGGCAATGGGCAAAATTGGGCTACTTGCATAATGGAAATCGTAGTCATAATCATCTTCCACAATGGCGAATCGGTATTTTTCTGCTAACTCCAACAGCTTAATTCTTCTATTGGCAGAAAGCGAAACGGTGGTGGGAAATTGATGATGGGAAACCACAAAAACTGCTCTAATTTTCTGTTTTTTGCAAATTTCTTCTACTGCATCCACATTCATTCCATCAGAATCTACAGGGACTTTGATAACTTTTCCGCCAGCGAGTTTTATTGCCTCAAAACCTTCTTGGAAACCTGGTTCGCAAACAATTACCGCATCATTTGGCAAGAGAATAGTCCGAAAAAGGAGATAGAAAGCCATTAAACTCCCACGAGTAATCAGAATATTTTCCACAGAAACACGAATACTTCTCGTTTCCGCCAAATATTTTACCAATTCTTCTCGTAATCGGATATCGCCACAGTAAAACTGTCGGTAAGTCATCAAACCTGCGCCCGATTGATTTCCCATCAGGAAATTTATGTTCTTGCCCAATGTTGCCAAAGGCGCAATCCGAGTGTCAGGAAAACCGTCATCTAAGGTATAAAGCGGTTTGAAATCCAGACTCTTTATTTTTTTGGTTGGGAAATAAGGCTGTTTGGGTAAATCGAAACCAATAGGATTTTCTGCCATAATTCTGGGCAAGCCAGTTCCTAATTCTTTGGGTTTCAACAAGGGGATTTTTGGATGTACAAAACAGCCCACTTTTGGCTTCACTTCAATCCAGCCTTGCAACTCCAATTCTTCATAAGCCATTCCCACAGTTCGCCTATTCACTCCAAGTTGCTCTGACATTTTCCTAGCTCCTGGCAGTTTCAATCCTGAAATCAGAGTTCCTTTTGAGATTTCCTGCACCAAAGTATTTACAATTTGCAGGTAGAGCGGTTGCTTGGATTCTCTCTCCAGCAGAATCATGGTTTTGTATGGAAGAATTTTGAAAACTGGCTTAGTGATAGAATAAAAACTGGCTTATTTACCTGCACCAGTTAATATATACATTTGTGCTGAACAAAAGGAAATACACATCATAACCAAATCAAAAAGAATGAATAAGACAGAATTAGAACAGTCGGAATTTGAAAGTTACTACGGAAGATATATTGACAAACTGCCTGAAAGCCGTTCGCTTCGGGAAGGGTTTGTATTGGGGAAGAAAGAAACGATTGCCTTTTTCCAATCCGTACCAGAAGATAAACTCAATTATAGATATGAAGAGGGAAAATGGAGCGTGAAAGAAGTTTTTCAGCACCTGATTGACACGGAAAGAATTTTCGTTTACCGAGCTTTCCGAATTGCCCGAAGAGACCAAACTTCATTGGCAGGATTTGACCAAGACGTTTATGTTGCGCCTTCTAATGCCAACAAGAAAAGCCTGTCGGATTTGGTAAATGAGTTTGAAGCGACCCGAAACTATTCAATCAGCCTAATCAATAGCCTTTCCGATGAAGATTTGAAAACGGTTGGAGTTTCTAGCAATAAGCCGATGTCTGCCAGAGCATCACTTTTCACTATCATCGGACATTATATTTGGCATACGGAAGTTATTAAAGAGAGATATTTATGAAAATTACAAGTAAGAAAGCCGTAGGGATTTTACTATTCGACCAAGTGGAAGTATTGGATTTTGCTGGCCCATTTGAAGTTTTCTCTGTGGCTTCCGAAGTGCATGATTTCTCTTTGTTCGATGTATTTACAGTAGCTCAATCCAAACAGCCAATAATTGCCGTAAATGGACTTTCGGTAAACCCAAAGTATGATTTTTCAGATTGCCCAGATGTTAATATTCTAATTATTCCTGGGGGCGTTGGAACAAGAGCGTTACTCAAAAATCAGCTTTTGTTGGATTGGGTTGCAGATAAACACTTAAAATCTGATTTGACATTGAGCATTTGTACAGGTTCGGGAGTTTTAGGCAAACTGGGTTTATTAGAGAATAAACCTTATTGCACTCATCAGTCTGTTTATGAGGAATTCAAACAACTAATTCCAACAGGATTTTCACAAAAAGAGAAACGATTTGTGAAGTCTGATGAAAGAATTTACACATCGGGTGGGATTTCCGCAGGAATTGATTTGTCTTTCCATATTGTGGAGCAATTACATGGAAAGGAAGTCGCAAATGCTACCGCAGATTATATGGAATATGACAGAATTACTAAAATGTAAAAAACACAGCGATGGGAAATTTACAACAATACAAATCTAGAAAAATAGAGTTCCGACAGGTTGAAAAAGTGGGAGATTGGCAAATTAAGGTTTATACAATTACCAATCGAGCCAGTTTCCAATCCGAGCAAACATTGAATAGCGCAATCCAACAGCTTAAAAACTGGTTGGAAGTTGCTGAAAACACAAAACTAGATACTCATGGAGTAGGCTTTCTGATTGTGCATGAAGGGCGAGAAGGTGTTTGGGTTTTACTGAATTGGTGGACAGATGGGGAAATACTTGGTACCGAAGTCTATTTCGCTTCCTTCGATAAACCAACTGAAATCCCAAAATCTCCACACAAAACTGCTTTGATTTGCACTTGGGAATTGGAAGTGGTCATTCATGAAAGGCAAGCATGGATTCTGCATGTGTTGGAAAATGCTGAAAAGCCAGATTTCAAAAGTTATTTGAACGATTGCCTAATTCAAAAAACATGAATGAGAACTTCAAAATCCGACCGATAGAAAAAACTGAACTTTCCCGATTGGTGGAATTGTGTGAAGCGCATGCCATTTACGAAAAATCGGAATACAGCAACATAGGAAAAGCTGAAAAACTCGGATTGGACTTATTCGGGAAATCTCCAAAGCTCTTTTGCTTAATTGCCGAAAGCGACTCCAAAATAGTTGGCTACGCCACTTACATGAAACAATACGCCACTTGGGATGCCGAGGAATATATTTACATGGATTGCCTGTTTATTGAGGAAGAAGTAAGAGGTTTTGGATTGGGAGAAATGCTAATAAGACGCATTCAAAGCGAAGCTAAAAA
>JBLIFI010000438.1:0-4340 GCA_047633715.1 Flammeovirgaceae bacterium | reverse complement strand
TAAAACTCGAAAAACAAGCAATAAAACTGGTTCAAGCGGGGCTTCCCAAGCGTCCACACTTGAACCTAATAACTTAAACTTCAAAATCATGAATTGCACTCAATACCCAAATTCACGATAGAACCTTTTATTTTAACTCTTCGGCAAAAACACCTCTGCCACCATGCACCTCGCTCCTCCTCCACCTATTTTCTCAATGGTGTAAATTGGCGCATAAGTCATTTTAGAATATTGCTGAATTTGCTTTTGCTGCTCATCAGTAAATCCGTTGAAAGCTTGTTCTGACATTACCAAAAGGCTTTCTCCTTCGTTGCTTTCCAATTCAATCACATTTCCGCAGAATTTGGTTACCTGCTCAAAGGAAATATCGACTACTTCTTTTCCTGTTTCGGCAAACTTCTCCAATAGCATTTTCTTATCTGCTTCATTGGGAATGCTTGCCATACAAATAACCACATAATCTTGCGCCAAACCCATGATTACGTTTGTGTGGTAAACTGGGAAGTTATTCTCGTTTACTGATTCAAAGAGAACAGGTTCAAAACCCAGCTTCTCGCAAAACTCTTTCAGTAAAACAGCATCAGTTCGGATGGAGACACAAGCATAGCAAACCTTGTTCTGCCTATCCAGAAGCATACTTCCAGTTCCTTCCAAAAACTTTTCATCTGCTTCGTAATGAGATAAATCAATTTCGTTGGAGATTGTGTAGCCCATTCCAATCATATCCAAAATACTTCTTCTGCGTTCCCACCTGCGGTTTGGCGTGCACATTGGGTAAAGCACCAGTTGCCCATCTTCATGAAACGAAATCCAGTTATTTGGAAAAATGGCATCGGGTTTTTTTGGCTCGGCAGAATCTTGAATAATATTTACGGTTACACCTACATTTTGCAACACTTTCACGTAGTTGTCGAACTCGGCAATTGCTTCTTCAGATGCTTGCGAGTTTTCTTGGCTATTCACTTCGGTCTGAAATGTATTAGATTTCGCAGTTTGCTCGTTAAATCCGAACGAGGCAGGGCGAACCATCATTATTTGGGAAGTACGTTGTTTCATTTTATTGGTTAAATATGCTTTCTCTGAAAAACATCAGTTTGAAGGCGTAAATCTAGTCATTAGTATCAACAGCGCAACTCGCTCTAATTTAAAGGGCGCATCTCAAAATGTCGCACACTAAAAAAGCATACGCTGGCAGAGGTGTCGATGGCGACAGCATCGGCTGTCCGATTCCAGCAAACCCTGCCAGACGTTGGGTTTATTAGAAATCTACCATTCATAAAAAGTGTATTTTAATTTATTGCAAAAAAATGAGATGCACCCAATTTAAAAGGTATTTTTTTCAACTTCCTTACTGCAAGTTCCCGACTCCAAAAATGTTTAAGCAACTCACATTACACAGTTTTTCGTTTTACGGGTGGAGAATTACTAATGCATCAACTCCTAAGTTCGCATTCGTATTCTGCCCTTTTCGTTTATTTGTATCTCACGAGGCTACTTGCATTCAATTTTGGGGAAACTAAACCGAAATTAAGCTTAAGTTTTAATGGAATTGGATTTGGGGTAAAAAGCGTTCAAATTATCAAGTAACTGCCCAAAATTGGCGCCCCGTGATTAACTTTCTTAACCTCTCAGGGTTTGATTACGAGTTTCGGCAATACTGTTTTCTGCTCACCAATAAACAATCTGAAAAATCCAACAAAAAACAGTTTCAAACTGTGTTAATAAAAAAATATCCGAAACAGTCAATCATTAAATAAATCCAATAAAATCGTCATAAAATACAAAAATCATTATCTTTGTTTTTATGTTACGTTTGGAGTTATTATCTCCGAGTAAAATTATGGATACTTGCAATTATATAGTTGCGTTAAATTCATAGCTTCAGTAACTGAAACTCCAAAAACACTCACAACCTCTTTCGTTTCCTTCATGAAAATGAAATCACTTTTACTCCTATTATTATTACTATTTTCTTCCAGTTTTTTCGCTTTCGGTGGAATTGAGTTGGACAGCCTCCAGAATGCATTGTCTAATGCTGAGGGCGGAAAACGTATTGATATTTTGCTGAAAATGGCATTTATTCAGCATCGAGATAACTCCTACAACTCACTCCAACTTTCAAAAGAAGCAATTATTCAAGCTTCAAAAATTGGCGATGAGACTCGTTTGGCACATGCTTGCATTAGTGCAGGAACGATTCTCCGTAATACGGGCGCTTCTGAAAAAGCCTTGACTCAATTTTTTCGAGCCTTGAACTTGGGTAGCAAATTGGAGAACCCTGAGATTATGGCGAATGCTTACCATAAAATTAGTGTCACTTATTTGCTGGCAAAAGATTTTGAAAATGCGCTTAAATACGGAAAAGAAGAAGAAGGAATCTGGCGGGAAATCAAAAATGATTATGGCTTGGCAAGTGCGCTGAATTCGGTTGGATTGACTTACTTGAATTTGGATAGAGTGGAAGAGGCTGAAAGTTATTTGGGTCAGTCAATAGATATTGCCAGAAAAATTGGGAATGATGAGCTTACCTACAAGCCTCTGCTCAATATGGGAGATTTATTCTTGACCTTGAAAAAGCCAGACAGAGCACTCGAATACCTTGAGCAGAGCATGAAAATCAGTAAGGAAAGCAATAATAGCTATGGCTTGGCGGTAAACCTTCTAAAGAAAAGTGAGGCTCTTTTCATGGATAAAGATTATGTTCAAGCAATTACAACCGCAAAGGAAGCAAAGCTTCGAGCTGAACAAATGAACTCATTGGCTTTGGTCAGAAACTCCTATCAACTTTTGGCTGATATTTATGAAGAGGAAGGAGTTTATGAGGATGCGCTCCATTATAACAAACTCTATATTTCTTCGGAAGACAGTATGATGAGTGAAATTACCAAGCGAGAGATTGCCCAACTCTCAACAAGATATGACTTGGAGGAAAAAGAAAGAGAAATACAGCGAATGACCAAAGAGGCTTCATATAAGAGTACTCAGACTGCCTTGTGGGCTTTTGGAGCAGTTCTTCTTTCCATCTTAGCGGTAGTTGTTATCAATAGAAGAAATATTAAAAAAAGAGCGGAAAGCGAAATCCTGAATAAGAATGATGAAATTGTGAAGCAAAACAGCTTGCTCATAGAGCAGCAAGAAGAACTTTTAGTGCAAAACAAGGAACTTGGTAAAATGGAAAATTACGCCAAGCTGATTCAAGAAACGATTCTTTTTTCCAACCCTTCTTTCCTGAATATCTTTACAGATTTCTTTATGCATAGTTCCCCAAAAAGGGAAATTAGTGGAGATTTTTATTGGTTTGCTAACAAAAGTGATAGCGTAGTCATTGCGGTTGGAGATTGCACAGGTCATAATATTGAAGGTGCATTCAACACCATGATTGCCAACTCTTTACTCACTCAAATAGTCAATGAAAATGAGCTGAGAACACCAGCCGACATTCTTTCGGAGCTCCACAAAAAGCTAGAAAAATTCGCCAAACCGCATAAAGATTTCCCAGAAGGATTTCAGCCCAATATCAAATTAGGGATTTGCCAAATCAACGTGAACAGCAAGCGAATAATGTATGCTGGCGCAAGAATTCCATTCTACCTTATTCAGAATGGGAAACTCCATGTAGTAGAGGCTGATAAATCGGCAGTAATTACCTCTGAGAACCTTACTTTTCAAAACCAAATCCTCCAGCTTGCCAAAGGAGACAAATTTTTGATGATGACTGATGGACTTGCCAAACAGCAAAATCAAAACTCTGAAGCTCTGGGAGAAAGCAAAATTTTGGAAACACTTACGGCAAATGCCAATAATGGCCTCCCCAAAATAAAGGAAACATTACTTTCGGAGTTAACCGATTGGCAAACTGACACAGAACAAACTGACGATACGCTTGTTTTTGGCTTGCAGATTTAGCAAACACAAGCAGACTGATAGACAATCAACACAATTCATTTCAACTAACTTATGTCATGAAATATATTATTTGCATTTGCCTAGCATATAGATTCTACCTTTCAGTACTATATAGAAGAAGCAACTATTACAGCTACATCTATACCATGTCCATATACAATTGAGAATGCCAAGAAAAACATCCAGGCAGATTCTTTGAGATTGGTTTTCTCCATTGCCTTTACGGGAAAATCAGGTTTGAATGAAATCAGAACAAAGGCTTTTCAAGAAAAATATAAAGTAGAATTTGAGTATTTGGGATGTATGAGATGGTGGAACTCTAAAGATGAAGATGTAAATGGTTATAATAACACAACCTTGGAGTATCTTGTTTCAACATGGGGAAATGTGGTAAAAAAAGAATTTGAAGATATGTATGAGTGAAAAACACGTTC
>JBLIFI010000437.1:0-4344 GCA_047633715.1 Flammeovirgaceae bacterium | reverse complement strand
TGATTATCAGTATTCTAATATTTATCACTATACGTATAGTTTATCTTTTTGAATCTAGTTTGCGTTTATTGTAGTAGTACCAATTAAACTCCAAAATATCGCTAATAATTTATTTCTAGTGCTTTCATATTTCAATAGAAAATAGAACTGTAGCTATGCTATACTTATATTTTCTATCTCATCTGAAAACACAATAATCTAAATTATTAAAACAATATTTTAAAGTCTAATTGGTAGGAGAACTAAACTCTACGCACATGAAAACAGACTTGATAAACACCGACTACATTATTCATTGTCAGAAATTATCTGACAAGTTCAATCATAGACACTTTGAGATTGTCTTCGCCACTTTGGAGGAAACATTGACTGAGAAACCTCGAAGTTTCTGGGAGGTCATATTCTCCAACCCCAAAATGGAAGCGAGCTATTCTTTGGTACATAGAAAGTATGTGAAGGAAGGCGTGGCTTGGTATTCTGCACAAAACTTAGAAAGAGCTTCTGTTGGCGAGGAAGTCTTGCTGAATCGGGTAATGAAAAGACTGGAAGGTTGTGAATCATCCAATCAGAACATAAAAAACTATGCTTTTCAGTTGGGCTTGAAACTTACGAGCGAAGAATGCCAGAAGTTAATCAACAAGTATTTGAAAACTTCTAATAATAAGAGAATCAGACCTGTGGAAGTGGTAATGTAATTTGCTCCTCAGATATGATTATAAAACAAAAACAGCGTGAGCATTTGCTCACGCTGTTTTTGTTTTATAATAGAAAGGTTTCTAATTTGTCATTGCCACTAACAAATCGTGTTTAGTGATAATATGCGCATTTTGTTTCTCATCTCTAATCATTAGAGCACGATTGTCGTGATTGAGCATAGAGGAAAGGACATCTAGCGTGCTGTCTTCTGCCACAAACATAAATGGCTTATCCATGATTTCTCGAACGGGCTGGTTCTTGATTTCAGGTGTTTCCAACAACTTAGCTAATATTTTGGAGTCAGTCAGGCTTCCTTCAATATGATTTCCTTTTCCTACTGGGATTTGGGAAATTCCTTTTTGCCCCATCATTTTAATTGCGTCAGATACCTTCATTTCTGGGTCGATTAGTATCAATTCGCTACTTCCATTTCTGTGCTTCAAAATATCTTTGGCAGTACTGAACTCTCTTTCTTCCACAAATCCGTGGTCTTTCATCCAGTTATCGTTGTAAACTTTGCCCAAATAGCGAGTTCCGTGGTCAGGAAGAATAATGACCATTACATCATCTTTAGTCAGGTTTTTTCTGGCATATTCCAATGCACCAAAAACAGCCGAGCCACAAGACCAACCTATGAATAAGCCTTCTTCACGAGCCAACCTTCGAGTCATGATTGCTCCGTCTTTGTCAGTTACCTTTATAAAAGTATCTATTAAACTGAAATCAACATTTTTCGGGAGAATATCTTCGCCAATTCCTTCTGTCAAATACGGGTAGATTTCGTTGTCATCAAACTCTCCCGTTTCTTTGTATTTCTTGAAAACAGAGCCATACGTATCAATTCCAATTGTAACAACATCAGAATTTTGCTCTTTCAAAAATTTAGAAACTCCACACATTGACCCACCAGTACCTACTCCAGCCGCATAATGTGTGATTTCACCCTCTGTTTGCTCCCATATTTCTGGCCCAGTAGTTTCGTAATGCGCAATGGCATTAGAAGGATTGTCGTATTGATTTGGGTAGAATGAATTTGGAATGTCTTTATTCAGCTTTTGGGCAACTGAATAGTAAGAACGAGGGTCATCGGAAGCGACATTGGTTGGGCAAACAATCACTTCTGCACCTACTGCTCGCAGAATATCAATCTTCTCTTGCGATTGTTTATCTGCCATAGTGAAAATACAATGATAGCCTTTCGAAATTGCCGCCAAAGCCAATCCCATTCCCGTATTCCCTGAAGTCCCTTCAATAATTGTTCCTCCAGGTTTGAGAAGTCCTGCTTTTTCGGCATCCTCCACCATTTTCAAAGCCATTCGGTCTTTCATGGAGTTACCAGGGTTGAAGTATTCGACTTTCGCCAAAATAGTTGCTTCAATTCCTTCTGTTACTTTATTGAGTTTCACAAGTGGCGTGTCGCCAATTGTTTCGATGATGGAGTTGTAATATTTCATTTTTCAGCTACTAAGTGTTTATCAGTTTGAGGTGTGGAAATTATCTCTCTGTTTCCAACCCCACAAAGGTAAAAAAAATTCAAACAGCGAAGAATGAAATAGTTTATTCTGTTGGAGATTAGACATTGTTACGATTGGTTTTGTATAGAAAATCATGTACTCCGTACCAGGACTCTCTGAGTCGTTCAGGCATTGAGACAGTTTCAACTTGTCTTGTAAACTGGGCGCACCTCATTTTGTCGCAATAAATCAAAATACACTTTTTAAATGAAATAATGGAGTATTATGAATGCCAGATTTCTAATAAACTCAACGTCTAGCAGGGTTTCCAACCTCTGCCAGCGTATGTTTTTTTAGTGTACGACATTTTGAGATGCGCCCTGTAAACTTGCTCGACTCTCTGAGTCGAGGTACGATTAAATCATGTAGAGCGAATTTCCTTACTCGGAATATCGAAGCTGGTTTTTTGTAGCATTCAAGGTAAAGGCAGTCCATGCACTTCGCACTACTAAGCCAATCTTAATAATATCTATTGAAATCGCGAACTGTTGCTAGAGAATTCTTTTCAAGATATAAGTTATTCCAATCGATGGTTCTCAAATACTTCCAAAGCTGTTTTTAAGAACCCAATCAATCCTATTCCGAATACAATTGACCCAAAAGAAACTTCTCTAACCTTCTGATTATCAGTAATAAAATAACCGAAAAGACCATAGGCTAAGAATATAAAAACGAGAAAGCAGATGAGCGTAATCATCATTTTTCCTTTTTTTGGATTCTGCCAAATTTTCTTTGAAAAGTCATTCTGCGTTTTAGTAGTATCTTGAAGAGTGGCGAAACTCACTCCCAACCCCATGAATATCAAAACATAATTGTAAGACTCTAACAACACAAATGGGTTGTCAATAATAGGCTTGATTCCATTCAAATAGGGTTTAAAGGAGAAAAATAATGCTAATGCCATAAAGGGATACTGCAAATAGCTGAGTATTTGAAATATGTTTCTGATTTTTTTCAATAGTATGGTATTTTATTAATTCAATCTGTATTCACTTGCTGGGTTTCTTGCTGTTGTCAATATAAACATACTCAAAATCTCTTATTATACCTTCTTCAACCCTCTCTTCCGACAACTCCAAAAGCTGAAACAAAAATAAGCATGGAGTTTGGAAATCACTCAGCGTTTTTCTGTTCATGACGGATTTTAGACTTGGGAAGGTTTGTGATATTTCGTTTTTGGTATAAAGCTCTAGGCCTTTTTCTAATGCAAGCACTTGGGTAACAGTAATGACTATTGTTTTTTTATAACGTTTCGGTTTGATAAATTGAAATATTGACATAACATTATGAGCATTCTCCATTTGTATTTTATTTATTAAATTAGATAAGTTGATTACTTGGGTACATCTCATTTTGTCGCAGTAAATTAAAATGCGCTTTTTAAATGAAATAATGGAGCATTATGAATGTCAGATTTCTAATAAACCCAACGTCTGGCAGTGTTTGCTGGAATCGGACAGCCGATGCTGTGGCCATCGGCACCTCTGCCAGCGTGTGTTTTTTTAGTGTGCGACATTTTGAGATGCGCCCGATTACTTAAACTACACAAAAAGAGATATAAAATTAAATACGACAAAG
This sequence comes from Flammeovirgaceae bacterium, assembly GCA_047633715.1. GTDB lineage: Bacteria > Bacteroidota > Bacteroidia > Cytophagales > Flammeovirgaceae > JBLIFI01. The sequence goes on along the minus strand of JBLIFI010000437.1, from coordinate 556 downwards.
CTATGAAATATACTACATCCATTAAAATAGTGTTACTACTATTTTTCTCTTTGGTTATTTCCAAATTGGAAGCGGAAACTATTGAACTGCAATCTCAAACAGTAGTTTATGAGAATAGCCTTTTCATCAAAAAAAACAATTCTGAAAAGTGTATGGTGATTCAAGCTGGTGAAAAAATCAAATTGCGATTAGTTGGCAAAAAAACAGAAATAAGAGAATTCAAATCAATGGGTCAAGGTACTTTAACCATCATAAGTAATGGGGTAGAAAAAAGTATTTTGGTGAGTGAGATAGAAAAAATTAAAGCTTATTCAAGTTCGTCAGGAAGAGTGATTGGAGGAATGCTTTTGGCTGCTGGGGTTGGAGGTATTGCCTTTGGAGGCCTCTCTCTAGTTGTCGGAATTAGTGCTCTTTTAGCTGGTAGTCTAGGCGCAATTATATTAGTAGCCGTTCCATTTCTACTTGGCGGTGGATTTGGGCTTTATAAAGCTGGTGATAGATTAAGTGGTAAAAAGGTTGGCTCTATCGTGAATTTGGTTAAAAGTAGGCTGTACAA
>JBLIFI010000436.1:0-4349 GCA_047633715.1 Flammeovirgaceae bacterium | reverse complement strand
ACTCTAAATTCCACCGTTCAACCACTCGGAGAGTCTTTGGGACTACTCCGAGGGATTCACTTTTTTTATCTATTCATGTCATTTGTTTGACGGAAAATCATTTTCAAATTCCCACATCATCAAATCAACTAATTACCGAATCATCAAATCAGTTCCATTTCTTTCTTCTCATCAATAACCGCTCTTTCCACCGCTTCTCTTTCTGGTTGTTCGCCAGTCCAGAGCCATTTTGCCCACACACGAATTTGATTGAAAATTACGATTAAGCAAGGGAAAAACAATAGGATAATTACCGTTCCTATTAAAACTCCATAGGCTACGGAAATTGCCATCGGAATAAGGAATTGAGCTTGGAAACTTGTCTCCAAAATCAATGGATATAAACCTAAAACCGTGGTAAGCGAAGTTAGTAGAATTGGTCGGAATCGGGAAACTCCCGCATCGAAAGCCGCTTCATCTACAGTCATTCCGTCTTTTAAGTTCCGATTATATTTATCTAAGAAAACGACCGCATCGTTAATAATCACTCCAGAAAGAGCAATCATTCCCCAGGCACTTAATAGTGAAATTGGGAAACCAGGATGGTCGCTGTTGAATAATCCTGCTCTGAAAGATTCCAAACCATGTCCCCAAGCAGAACCAATCCAACCAATTGGAATCATGCTAACCACCAAAATTCCTTGATAGAATGAGCGGAAAGTAATCATAATTAGAATGACAATTATCAATAAAGCTCCACCAAAAAAGGTTACTAATTCAGTTGCCGCTTTATTACTTTCTTTTGCTTGCCCGCCACTTTCAATTTTCACAGAAGGAAACTTAGCAGTCAATTTTGGCAATACTTCATCATTCACTTTATCCAAAATTGGAGGCAGCTCCGCATAAGGATTATTCAGTTCCGCATCTACAGTAACTGTTCTCGCAGTCTGATAATGCTGAATATCTGCAACTCCTCTTTCAATAGAATAATCCACCAAGTCTTTCAGGTAAAAATCCTTTCCAACTTGCTTGATTTTCACATTCTCCAACTGACCTAAGGAGATTCTGTCAGATTTCGGGTAGCGCACCCAAACTCGCAATTCGTCTTTGCCTTTTTGGAATCGCTGTACTTCTTCTCCAAAGAAACCTTGGCGAACTTGTTTGGCGATTTCTCCTTGTGTGAATCCTAGGAAATAGGCTTGCGATTTCAAGTCCATTTGGAGTTCTCGGTTGCCAATGTTGTTATCGTCATTGACTTCTTTGAGTTCTTCCAATTGTTGGAGTTGAGATTTTAGGAAAGCAGTTGCTTTTTCCAGTTCCTCCGTGTTTTTGCTCATTAGTTTCACAGAAACAGGTTTTCCGAAACGACTTGTGTTTCCGATTGAGAGCTTTTGAGCTTCTGGAACTTCTCCAATTTTCTTCCTAAGTCTTTTGATGATTTCCACATCGCTGACGGTTCCATCTTCTCGGTAGAAAAGTTCGACTCGCCCCGTGTGGCTTCCGCTTGCTAATCTTGAATAACCAACATCGGCAAAAGTGGTAGTGACTACATCTAAAGTGTCTCCAGTTTCCTTTTTGATTTCTTCATTCATTTCCCAGATATAGCCTTCATACTTTTCAATGTATTCTTTGACTATATTTTCGTTCGTGCCTGGCATAAATGCAATATCTACACTCACAGAAAAGAAAGGGATTTGTGGGAAGAAAGTAGATTTAATGTGTCCGCCACTAATCAAACCTGCGGTAATTGGGAAAAGTGCAATCACACATGCGGCCGTAATCCATTTGTGTTTCATGGTTGCTTTCAGCGCAGTTCCATAAATATTGTAGCGGAGGAAATCAATGAATTTATTGATACGATATCTCACTCCACTATTTTTAGATTGCACTCGCAAAACATGTCCACTTGCCAAGTGGGCAGGCAAAACGAAGAATGCTTCAATGAGTGAAAACCCTAAACTCGCCACAACTACCACGGCTAAATCTCTCAAAAAGCTAAAGCTTTCTAGGAATAGAAGTGGTGCAAAGGCAACCATTGTAGTCAGAACCGAAGTAGTTACAGCTGGTAAAACTTCCATAGTTCCATCAATTGCCGCTTGCTTTGGTGTCTTTCCTTTCTCGAAATGTGAGAAGATATTTTCTGCAATTACAATTCCATCATCTACCAAAATCCCAACTACGAGAATCATTCCGAAAAGGGAAATCATATTGATTGTGAAACCGAAAATTGCCCCGATGACAAACAATCCAAGAAAAGAGGAGGGAATTCCCCAAGCAACCCAAAATGACAATCGTAAACTGAGGAAAAAACCGAGAATAAGTAACACCAAAATCAACCCGACCATTCCATTGTTGAGCAACATATCTAAACGTTGTTGCAACATATTCATGAAATTGAAACTGATGTCCATGCTCAAATTCGGATGCGACTCGTTGAATCCAGCCACATATTCTTCTCCGAAATCAGCAATTTCCTTCAAATCTTCAGTTATTAGTTTGTCTATTCTGATATAAACTGCTTGTTTGCCATTCATGGTAGAGTAATTCGGCACATCGGCAAATTTCTCTTCTACTTTGGCAATGTCTCTTAAAAGCAATTTACTTCCGTCTGGATTGGTGCGAACGACTATTTTTCCAATATCTTCCGCCTCCGTTTTCTTTCCTCTCGAACGAATCAGAATTTCCTCGGCAGCCGTTTTGATTGAACCGCCAGAAATATCTCGGTTGTTTCCCCGAACTGCCAAAGAAACTTGGTCGAAAGTGATTCCATACTTATTCAAATTCTCTTCGGAAACCTCAATGGCAATTTCCAAATTTGGTAAGCCTCGAACAGAAACCTGTGACACCTGACCCGAAGCAAGTAATTCATCTTCAGCATCTTCTGCATAGCGCTTCAAGTCATAGAGTGTGGTGTTTTCATCTCCTGTCAAGCCAATCCACATCACAGTTTGCGTATTCCTGCGCTTGAAAATCACAGGACGTTCCGCTCCAGCTGGGAAAGAACTGATTTGGTCAATAGAGTTTTTTACTTCTGTGTAAACGTCTTCTCTATCGTAATTCTCCAAAATCTGTATACTAATACTTGCTCGATTTTCCGAAGAAGTGGAATTGATTTCCTCCACTCCTTCCAGATTCCGAATCGCTTCCTCAATCAATTGAGTCACGCCTTCCTCCATTTCCTGCGGAGATGCGCCAGGATAGGCAACCGAAATGTTCAGATAGCGAGATTCCCGCTCTGGAAAGAAGGTTTTCTTCGTGTTCCAAAGGGCGAAACCTCCAATCAATATGGTCAAGGCAATCACGATATTAGACATGATTCCGTACTTGACAAAAAATTCTATGACTTTACGCATCTATTCAAATAGTAAGTTGGCGAAATAGTAAAATAGCAAGTTGAAAATGTGTTGATTTGGTAATTAGTTAATGCGATGATTGATTTGTAGATGTGCGATGTACGAATTATAGATAATTGAAATCCTGTTTATTAGACCTTATCACAATTGATTTTTTCAGGATTTGTATCGTTCTTGCGACTGTGCGGGAAATGAATGGCATCGGCCAGACCCGCACTACAAAATCAATCGTGATAATATTTATCCTCAAATCCCGTAAATCCTGATTCTGACTTTTGCGAATGTGTAAACGAACAATTGTATTCATACGAATTGCCATTCTCACACTATTACATTTGCAAATTTCCACATTTGAATATTTTTTCATCAGCAAATCAACACATCATCGCATCATCAAATTATTTCTTCGCAACAGAATCAGAGTCTCGAGAAGCTTCTACTTTTTTGTTCTTGTCGAGTTTAAAGAGCTTCATTCCTTCATAAGCACCAATTACTGGTTCGGAAATAAGGATTTCGCTAGTTCCTAAACCTGAAACTATGGCAGTTTCCGAGTTGAGTTTGTGAACTTTCACTTCTTTGATGGCCAATAAACTGTCTTGCTTTAAAGTATAAACTTGTTTGTTTTCCACTAAAGCCGCACGGGGAATTTCCATGGCGTTGTTGATTTTCGAACCTGGCAAAGTGGCTTTCAAATACATTCCCTCATACACTTTGTTTTCGTTGGGAATTACTTGCACAAAAACATCTAAGGCTTGGGTGTTGGAGTTCAGAATATCTCCAATTCTAACCACTTTTCCTTTCCAACTCATATCTCCGAGTTCTGTGGAAATAGCTACCGATGCACCTTCTTTTACCCATTTAATGTCATTTGGGTCAACGGCAACATTTAATTCCAATGTGCTAGTCTTGATAATTTTAGCAACCCTGCTTCCTGGGTTCACGAAAGAGCCAATTTGCATGGCAACTTCGGCAATTGTACCAGAGAATGGCGCATACACATTATGCTTTCTCAAATTC
>JBLIFI010000435.1:0-4365 GCA_047633715.1 Flammeovirgaceae bacterium | reverse complement strand
ACTTGAAATGAACTGATGGTAGGAAACATAAAAGTAGATATTTTCGTCTAGTAACTTAAATATACAACCTTTTTTGTTTCCTTATTTTTTTTAGCCTAAAATGACACTCATGTTGCTCCAACCTACCCTTTTTTAAAATTACCTTTCGGAATGGACATGAGATGTGATGAATAGTTTTATTCAATAGTGAACTGTATTTCATTTGAGTTTTCTATGGTACTGGCATAACCTCCCTGAAATGAGATTTTATAAGTTCCTTTTTCTACTATTTGGTATCCTTCATTAATTATAATTTTCACTTTTTTGGATGATTCTCCCGGCTTTAATTTTATGTAATCGGCCTTTGTTGGTGGCATTCTTTTAACAATTTTTCCGATATAATTAATTCGTTTCCCGTTACTATTGATTTTTAGGAAATCAGATGTGAAATTATCAAAAGGAGTATGCCAAAAACAAAAAGAATGTGTTTGTTTTGTGTTGTTTTTAACCTCAAAGTAAAGGCTGATGTTTTCTCCTAATTGATACTTTTGTTTGTCGGTGCTTATTATAGCCTCCAACTTCGGGGAGTTATTGACGCTTGTTTGTTCTTTTGCAGCTTTACAAGAGAATAGTAATGATACACCAAATATTAAAATAATAATTATCGTTTTTCTCAATATCATCTTTCAGTTGGCTAGAGTTAATTATTCGTAAGGAACGGGGAATAAATAAATGCGTGTTTTGTCGCAGTTTATTTTTGAGGCTAGTTTAGGCAAAAAAGTTTGGCATAGCACCGCTACGGCAAATTTTTTTAACGAAGAATAGCCCAAAAAGAAACAAGAGAAAGTAGCATCTTATTTAATTTCCGTTCCTAAGGGTTTTGCATGTGGCTTGTGTGGAGATTAAAAATACTGAATTTCTTCCTGATTTTCTCTAAGAAATAAAGACTCCTTTCAGAAATCCTACAAACAGAATCAGAAAACCTCCGATTTCCCCGACAATGAGTAAGTACATGCCCGTGGTGGTTAAGAAGTTTCGTTTGCTGAATTGGTTCTTGGTAGTTTTGGTGTAGCCCAGTTGCGCATATCGCAGTATGGTGATGATGAAATAGAATGCCAACAACCCGACTCCAACATGATTCCAGGTAGGACTTAAAACGCTTAGTTCGGCAAACTTCGCCATGAGCAAACTGGCGAAGGCGTAAAATAGAGAGGCATAATGAGTGGTGTCGATGTAGCGATGGACTTTGTGGTCTGGGCTTTTCATGGTGTCCACGTATTTCCAGATTCCGCTGAGCAAGGCTGACAGAAAAAGGATGCCGCCACAGATAAGTGCGCTTTCGCTGGGAGAGATAAGTTGTAGTTGTTCTATCATGCTGTAAAGGTAAAATATCTGCTAGATTCTGGAAGTGCAGTATTCTTTCTTTCTTTTAATGTTTGGCTCTATCGTGAATTTGGTTAAAAGGTATAACAAAACTAAGATTTGAAGAAATTTGCTTGTTTTTCGAGTTTGTTAAAACTCGAAAAACAAGCAATAAAACTGGTTCAAGCGGGGCTTCCCAAGCGTCCACACTTGAACCTAATAACTTAAACTTCAAAATCATGAATTGCACTCAATACCCAAATTCACGATAGAACCTAATGTTTTTTTATCTGAGTAATGAAATAGTGGATGAATTATATTTTAGAGGAAGTACTCAAAGCTCTTTTCAAACTACAGCTATCATTTAGTATACACTTAAAACTTACTTTCTTTCAGCTGGATTTAGCAGAATCCAGTTCTGATGAGTAAATTATAGGTACATTTTTAGGAAGAAACATTTACTGATTTTATCTCTATGGGCAAACTCACACAAAATTGGCTTACCGATGGCCTGATTGACTTCGAATACAAAAAATATATTTTGCTAGATTATTTGCAGCAAGTCAGCAAATCGTTTTCCAAACAGGAACTCTATCCTACTTTCTCCGATTTGATTTTTCATTACAACAATCTGAAACAGGTGAAAGAAGGGAAGGAGCTTTTGTATCAGAATTTCCCAAAGGAAATAAGCAAGGAAGATTTTCAGAGGCTTAAATTGAGTTATCGGCAAATTGTGGAAGATGACGAAACCATGACCGAATTAACAGAAATCATTCACTTCGCCCTTCCAAAATTTGAGCATTTATTGGAAAATGGGAAAGAAATATATGAGTCAATTGCGGAGAAAATAGATGTTGAACCTATCGGAATTATACCTCTTGTAAAGGATGAAGGCTATCTTTTCGTTCAACAGCATCTTTTTCCTGAGTTTTTCATCTATCAGTATCAGCTTTCTATTTTCAGTAATTCTTCTGGCAAATATAGAGGGCTGAACCTAACTTTTTTGGAAAAAATGAGGAAGAATGTCGGTCAGACTTACGAAAATGTAAAGCTAAGGCTCATTAAAGAAAACTCGGGCTTACCTAATCCAGCCACCTTTTTGCTTGTTTCAAAAATACCCTGCCCATTCGAGGAAACTCTTTTACCAGTTTCTAAAAGGGTATTTATCAGGCATTTGGCAAGTTCCACGCAGTCTTACAGTAATTAATCTAGCTAATTGTTTCGCCATTTTGGCTCGCCAATCCCTTTTTATCGCTCAATCTCTCCACTTTCTAACTCTCCCAAAATGGCCTCTTCAATCTCTGCAACCGAATCATAGAGTTGTTTGTAGGAGTCAATCACAAAGTATTTTTCTTGGAACTTGTCTTTGATATAAGACGTACGAATTACTTCTGATGCGCTGTAAGGAACTCTTTCGGGGGTTTTTCCTAAAGAATAGACTGACTCGCCACTTGAGGAGAGGATTCCTGCTCCGTAAATTTGTAGTTTGTCTGCTTCTTGGATTAAGCCGAATTCTACCGTGAACCAATAAATTCGAGAAACCAATTCTACCACCCATTCATTGTCAATGTGTTTGAGGGCAATTTCACTCAAGCCAGTAAGGAAATTGCAGAAATTCTGATTGGTGAGTAGAGGGACATGTCCGAAAACATCGTGGAACATATCTGGTTCTTCCAAATAATCTAGCTGAGTAGCTTTCCTGAACCAAGTGGAAGCGGGGAATTTCTTGTCTTTGAGAAGCTCAAAAAAAGATTTGTTGTCAATCAACCCAGGCACAGCAACCAAATTCCAACCTGTAATTTTTTCAAGTAATTGGTTGGTTGCTCCAAATTCGGGAATGGTGTCTGCCGAAAATTCAATTGCTTTCACTCCATCCAAAAAAGCAGGAGAGGCTAATTCAGGCAATTGCTTCATTTGGCGTTCGAAAAGCGTTTTCCAAACCCAAAAATCTTCTTCTTTGTATTTGCTGTAATCTTGTGTCATAATAAATATACGAATTTTGATGTACGATGTATGAATGGTTAGTTGTTCCTAAGAGCGCAACTAGTCGCCTGCATTCAATTTTGGGGAAACTAAACTGAAATTGAGTTTGGAGTTTGATAGAGTTGAGTTTGAGTATAAAGCATTCAAATAGATAAGTCAATCCCCGAAATTGGCGGAGTGCCGCCCAGCAACCTCTCACCAACTTACTTAACTCTCAGGGTTTGTTGGCGAGTTTCGAGAAGACTCATTCCTTCTCATCAATGAACGATTTACGAAATCCAACAAAAAAACAAACTGCGTAACATCAATTACTAGTTCATTCCCAACTCTGTTTTCATTTTCTCCTCAATCTCTTTACGTAATTTTTCTGAGCCTTTTACGAGTGGTAATCGTACTTGAGATTGGCAAATCCCTTGAATTTCCAAAGCCAGTTTCACTCCTGCAGGGTTTCCTTCGGCAAAAAGCAGTTGGTTAATTTCCAAAAGCGAGTGGCTCAATTCATTGGCTTTGGCAAAATCTCCGTTGAGCGTATGATTTACATAGCTGGCAAATTGCTCAGGAAAAGCGTTGGCAATTACGGAAATCACACCAGAACCTCCCAAAGAAACTAGTGGGATTGTCAATAAATCGTCTCCAGAAATAAGCAGGAAGTCTTTTGGGGCTTGCTTTCTGATAGTGGCACATTGCACTAAATCTCCAGATGCCTCTTTAATGGCAACAATATTTTGATGGTTTGACAAGCGGATTGTTGTTTCCGCATCCATTTTGGATCCCGTGCGTGGTGGGACATTATAGAGAATTATTGGAACAGGCGAAGTGTCTGCTACGACTTTATAATGCTGAAAAATGCCTTCTTGTGTAGGTTTACTATAATAAGGCGAAACCGAAAGTATGGCATCAATTCCGTCAAAATCAGCTTGTTGGATTTCACTAATCAGAGCCTGTGTATTGTTTGCACCCATTCCAAAAACAATTGGGAGTTTACTTGGATTGTTTTGTTGCACAAATTCCAAAATGGCAATCCTTTCCGAAGCAGAAAGT
>JBLIFI010000434.1:0-4365 GCA_047633715.1 Flammeovirgaceae bacterium | reverse complement strand
ATTGGAGAAAATGAAAGAGAAAGTAGATCAGCAAGAGGCTTTGGCAGAATCTTATGCAGATATGGCAGACATGAATGTTACTGTAGATGATGAAATTAACAAGGCACTCGGTGCAGGCGGTGCTGGAAGTTCTGCTTCTTTGCTTGAGCTCAAAGCTAAATTAGGCTTAGGCCAAGGCTCGGCAACAGACAAAACTGATGATAAAGTTTAGATAAATTCTTCCATAATCAAATAAAAAACTCCATAGAACAGCATTCGCAAACGCTGTTCTATGGAGTTTTTTATTATTTAAATACTTTTCGAGTCAAATTCAGGAAAGCATAAGCCAAAATGAGTTCCAAAATCACAATGGTTGGCTTTTCCATTCCATATAATTCCACATCGTACCTGACATGTATAAATAGAATAAGTGAATAACTTGCAAGCGGAGTAAGTATTGCAAAACAGACTAAAATTAAAACCGCAATTTTGTAATCAGATTTCTCAACCTTTCCACTCCAAAAAAACAAGTCTTTCAAATAAATTGGATTTTTCTGTTTTTCCTCTTCAGCAAATTCGCTTTCCCAATCAATTAGCTGTGTGGAAATTTTTACTTTATCGCCTTTTTTCAGTAAAACACCTTCAGAATTCAGCCTTTTCCCATTCACAAAAGTTCCAAAGGTTGAAGTCAAATCTGAGATATAGAAACCATCTTGTTTCTCAATTATTTCTGCGTGGAAATCGGAAATATATCTACCGTTGAGAACCAAATCATTCTCTTGATTTTTGCCAATTGTAATTTTCTTCATACTTGAATCCAATTCGACTAAAGTTGAACTTACAGTTTTACCTCTCCAAATAACTTTTCAAAATTCCTTCAAGTAAGCCTTGCGCATCTAGCACAAAATCGCCAACATCTCTCACAACACCATGCCCTCCACTTACATTGGTCACTAAATCTGCATGCTTTTTCACATAATTTCTGGCATCTGCTGGCGTGGCACTCAATCCGCACCTTTTGAAAATGGGCAAATCATTAATATCATCTCCGATGTAGCAAATTTGCTCATCTGTCAGACCAAATTCTTCTTTTACCTTATCATAGTGAACAACTTTATCAGAAGATCCATGATATTGGAAATCCATGTTGAGTTCGTTGCATCGCAATTCCACCACTTTAGAATCTCTGCCCGTAATCACACCAACCTTGAAACCCTGCTTTCGCAAATGCCCGATAATCATTCCGTCTTTCACATTGAAACGTTTATATTCATTGGAGTGATTATCATAAATAATTCCTCCATCGGTCATCACTCCGTCCACATCTAAAATGAAAGCTTTAATCAGTTTAGCTTTCTCTGTGGCATTTTCACTTTGTTGAATCATATCCTTTTTAATAAATCAAATACCGATTTCAATAGCATCGGCTACCAATCCGAAAATAATAAAAGTCGGGATTTAGAATCCCGACTAGCTCTATATCATAATAAACATGACGCAAGTATCCACTTGTGCCTTACCTGAAGACTAACTAACTCTAACTTACAACATCTAGCAGGCTACTCACTTCAGCTTTCAATTCTGCCAAGTTTAGCGAATCCACATAAATAACTTGAAAAGCTGGGTCGCTCACATAATCAAGAATTTTTGAATGTTTTTTACTGGCAATTACCACATTTTTATTACTGTCTCTCGCACTTACTGCCGCCTGAATTGTTCCATCATGAATTTCATCTACCCCTTTCACAATCAGTAAACTTTCATTTTTACTCCCATGCGAGCTATTGAAATCATTATGATCTAAAATTGCATGGTCAGAACTGATTGACGCCATCCAATCGGCAAAATCAGCAGCACCAGGGCCTTCAGCGAAAAGAATTGGAGACTTTTCGTTAGACAAAACTGCCTCCATGTATTTTAAGCCATCAGAATGCTTTCCGAAAATTTGTTTGAGTGCTCTTTTAGAATTTTTCATTGGTTTAACTATTTTAGGTTTCAGATTCTATTAATTCTCAGACAATATAATAAGTTTTGATTTACGAATTACGATGTGCGAATGAAAAATCAAATTTTCTCCAACAATTTCATTTCACGAAATCCAACCAGCCAAAATTTCCCTATTATTGCATTTTGGCAGATGATAGAAAAACCGATGACAAAATCACTTTACTATTTTGCCACTTTGCACTTTACTATTTGAAATATGTCTTTACATTGGTTGGATTGGGCGGTAATTGCCACATTTTTGATTGTCATTCTTACTGTTGGGTTGCGCTATACGCAACAAGCTGGCAAATCTGTTGAAAGTTTTTTCTTGGGAGGGCGTAATTTGCCTTGGTGGATTGCGGGAACTTCTATGGTTGCTACCACTTTCGCAGCCGACACTCCCCTACTTATTACCGAATTGGTGGCAAGCAAGGGAATTAGCGGAAACTGGCTTTGGTGGAATGCCCTAATTGGCGGAATGCTCACAACTTTTTTCTTCGCAAAACTCTGGCGCAGGGCAAATATCGTTACCGATGTAGAGTTTATTGAATTACGCTATTCTGGAAAGCCTGCCGCATTTTTGAGAGGCTTCAAGGCTATTTACTTGGGAGTTTTCCTCAATGCAGTGATCATTGCTTGGGTTAATTTGGCTCTGATGAAGCTCATTTCTGTTTTCTTCGGAATAGAATACTTTGAACAATTACAATACGTAGCAATTGCCATGTTAGTAGTTGCCATATATTCTTCATTATCAGGGCTTTTAGGCGTGGCAATTACAGATTTTATTCAATTCATTATTGCTATGGTTGGCTGTATCTTATTGTCAATTATTGTTTTAAACTCCGACAAAGTAGGCGGAGTGGAAGGCTTAAAAAGTTCTTTAGATCCAAATACGTTCGATTTCTTTCCAAAACTAGATTTCATGGGAGATTCAATTGGAGAAACTGTCATGACTTACTCTATCAGCTTTATTAGCTTTTTTGCTTTTGTGGGAGTTCAATGGTGGGCGAGTTGGTATCCTGGCGCAGAGCCTGGCGGTGGCGGTTATGTGGCACAACGAATGATGAGTGCCAAGACCGAGAAAGATGCCATTAAAGCAACCTTGTTTTTCCAAGTTGCCCATTACGCACTCCGACCTTGGCCGTGGATAATTGTGGCACTTTGCGCCCTAGTACTTTACCCAGATTTGAGCGCAGCCGATAAAGGCTTGGGTTTCCCAATGGCAATGAAAGAGTTTTTGCCTGTCGGATTGAAAGGGCTGTTATTAGTTGCCTTTTTTGCCGCTTATATGAGCACAATCTCCACTCAATTGAATTGGGGAACGAGTTATCTTATCAATGATTTCTACAAAAGATTCTTTTTCAAAACGGAATCCAACCCAACAGAAGAGACTCAGGAGAAAGAACAAAAGCAACTTGTGTTTGCTTCTCGAATAGGCACATTCATCATCATGGCAGTTGGCTTGCTCATTACCACGCAAATGCAAACCATGGAAGGCGCATTTAATTTCATGATTGCCTGTGGCGCAGGATTAGGCATGGTTCTGATTCTCCGTTGGTATTGGTGGAGGCTGAATGCTTGGAGTGAAATTTCTGCCACGCTTGCCCCATTTATTCCGTTTGGTTTACTGAAATGGAGAGAAATGAGCAATTTGGCAATTCTTGAAACCAAACTCGGAAGCCCAATTCCTCAAGTAGATTTGGATGTTTTCTATCAGGCAAATTGGTTTTATCAGTCTCCTTACAACTTCTTAATAACCGTAGCATTTACCACAATTGTTTGGTTGGCAGTTACTTTCCTGACCAAACCTACGGCACAGGAAACATTGCATAAATTCTACCACAGAATTCAGCCACAAGGCGCATGGGAACGAGTGAGAAAACAGCTGGATTTGCCTAAACAGAAATCGGAAATAGGCTCATTATTATTGCTTTGGTTGGCAGGAGTTATACTGGTCTATTCTTGTCTTTTCCTGATTGGGGAATTAATTTTTGGGGAATTGTCTCAGGCAATGGTTTATGCCTTATTTTTCGTAGGAAGTGGGATTTTCTTGTGGAAGAAGGTTTGATTCACATTAAAACATTAACTTCGATATTGAAATTCCGAAACTAAAAGACTATTTTTAGCCTAGATAGTTTGACCTGTAACTAATCCAAAAATGGATATAAAGAAATTGAAGTATGGAGAATTATTAAAAAAGTTCCCAGGTTGCCCATCTAATGATTTTGAAGAAATAGAGAAAAACGCCTATCGTTAGGTGCATAATCCATTGGTAGAAAACGATTTTCTCCCATTGAATAAAATCAGTAACCCAACTCCTAGAATATTAGATGACAGCAACAAGATGTGTATGGGATATGGTCTTTCTATGTTTGATACTAAAGAAAATGCTTCTTTAAA
>JBLIFI010000433.1:0-4370 GCA_047633715.1 Flammeovirgaceae bacterium | reverse complement strand
ATTTATATGAAAAACGCAAACAAAACCTTGGTGGTTTCTCGGGCGGAATGAAACAGCGTTTCGGAATTGCCCAAGCATTACTTACCAATCCAAAACTACTTATTGTAGATGAACCCACAGCAGGGCTGGACCCTATGGAGCGGAATCGGTTTTACAACTTGCTTTGCGAGCTTGGTCAGAATACCGTAGTGATTTTATCGACTCACATTGTAGATGATGTGAAAGAGTTGTGTAGCAATATGGCGATTATTAGCCAAGGGCAGTTATTGCTCAAAGGGAAGCCTTTAGATGTGATTGATAATATTCAGGGGAAAATATATCAGAAGACAATAGGCAGAAATGAGTTGGAACAGTACAAGAAAGAGTACACAGTTATTTCAGATAAGCTATTTATAGGCAAACCTATCATCAATATATTGAGTGAACATAATCCTGGAAACGGATTCACAGCTACTTCTGCCACTTTAGAAGATGTGTATTTCTCGCAACTCCTCACTCACGTAAAATCCAACTAAGGACGGTGGAGAAATAAATTACTTTTTTATCGCAGTTCCTTCAAGATTTTGTCTAGTTGTCTAATAATCAACATTATAATAATTCGGGCGAATCTCAAAATGTCGCTCGCCTCTTGGCGAGTGACGCAAGGTGTCGGCTTCTAGCCGATTTTCTACTAAATGCGACAAAATGAGATGCGCCCAATAATTCAAACCTTGAAGAATTAAATATGTCCAAGTACTTACTTAAGTAGTCTATCTTAAATATTTTCCTATTTAAAAGTCTTAACAGTCTCATTTATAGAAAGATACAAAAGTAATAAATAGCACAACGTGCTTAATTCATCATTCTCAAAATAATATATCATGTGGTATTCCATTTTCAAATTCGAAATTGAGTACAGGCTAAAACGTCTGGATACTTATGCTTTTTTTACTTTTATTTTCCTGTTTTCCATTGTAGCAATCGATTTCATATATGGCGACAGAGAGTTAGGATTGGTGAAAAAAAATGCGCCTATCATTATTGCAAAAACCATGGGCGCTTTTACGGGAATCTCCATGATGATTGTATCTCTGATTATGGGCGTGCCAATTATCAGAGATTTTGAATACAATATGGAGTCGCTGATTTTTGTAAATCCTATCAAAAAAAGAGACTATTTGTTGGGGCGTTTTTTGGGCTCTTTTGTCATTTTATTGTTTGTTTTTTCAACTATGGTTTTAGGGAATGCAATTGGAGAATTTATGCCTTGGCGCAATCCAGAAGAGCAAAACCCTTTCCGTTTCATTGTCTATCTGCAACCATTTTTCACGGTGGTACTTCCTATCTTGTTCTCAGGAGCGTCTCTCTTTTTCGTTAGTGGTTTTTTGAGTCGGAAATTGATTGTGGTTTATACGCAAGGACTTTTCATATTTGTGTTTTTTATACTTACTCGCAGTATTGAGAACGAGTTTGTGGCAGCCATTTTAGGTCCATTTACGCTAAACTCTCTTTCTACCATGACCGATTCGTGGAGTACAAGTCAGTTGAATTCTCAATTGATTCCGTTGTCAGGTGTTTTGCTCTACAATAAGCTTTTTTGGATAGCAATTGGCGTATTAATCTTGGCAATTGGCTACAAGCGTTTTAATTTCAATGTTGTGAAATCGAGTACTTCAAAAAAGAAAAGTAAAGCATTTGGAGTGAGTGAAATCCAACCAACTCATAATGAGCCATTGCCTAATTTCAGAATTGGTACAGGATTGAAAGCGCAGTGTGTACAATTGCTTCAGCACAGTTTATTTTATTTCAAATCCATATTGAAAGAAACTTCTTTTTGGGCAATCATTATTTGTGCGATGGTAATCATTGTTATCAACTCCATTAGCTTGGGAACAGTTTACGGAGTGGATAGCTATCCTGCTACTTATTTTATTGTAGAGGAACTTTTGGAAATGTCTAGTTATTTTTTCCTCATTGTGCTTGTGTTCTACTCGGGAGAGTTGATTTGGAAAGAGCGGAGTGCGAAGTTGAACTTGATTTACGATGCTTTACCAAGTTCAGACTTTATCAATCTGGCAGGGAAATTTATAGGGTTGAATTTGATATACGCAGTATTGATGTCTTCAATCATTATTGCAGGAATTCTTTTTCAAACATTCAATGGATATTATTCATTCGACTTAACACATTATTTCGTTAGTTTCTTTGGAGATTTCCTGCCGGTTTTATCTCTATTTACTTTCATTTCGTTTTTTATCCATTCCATTCTAAATCAGAAATTTGTGGCCTATGTTCTGGTCTTGTTTTTTATTATTGCGCTGATTGCATTACCTCTATTGGGCTACAAACACAGTTTATATAGTTTCGGAGGGCCCAACGTGGGAACTTATTCGCAAATGAATGGCTACGGGCATTTTGTAAAACCATTTTTGTGGTTCAAAGCCTACTGGTTTACCTTTTGCCTCATTCTGCTTCTCATTAGCTCTATTTTTATGGCAAGGGGAACTGAAACAAGTTTTCTACAACGTTGGAAACAAAGCAAATATAGATTTACGAAATCGGTGGCAAAACCAATGACTGCATTGGTAGTTCTATTTGTACTTACAGGGAGTTTTATTTATTACAACACAAATATTCTAAACACCTATTGGACGGATTCAGAAAAAGTGCAATTCAGAGCAGAGTATGAAAAATCGCTAAAACCTTTTGAATATTTACCACAACCAAAAATCACAGATGTGAACCTGAGAGTGGAGCTTTATCCGAAGCAAAGAAATTATACAGTAGAAGGCTATTATATGCTAACTAATGTTCATGACCAAGCGATTGAAACTATCCATATTCAAAAGCTGATTGAGGATTGTGTAACAATAGAATCAGTAGAGTTTGAGGCTGGATTTAGTAGAGACTCCACCTATGAAAAGTATGGTTATTATATCTACACTTTGAACAAACCGCTACAATCTGGGGAATCAGTAAAAATGAATTTTAGGCAAAGCTACAGAACTGTAGGATTTGAGAATAATGGTGAATCCAGTACCAAAATTGTGCACAATGGAACATTCTTCGACAACAACGATTTCCCAACTCTTGGCTACAACAATAAATATGAATTGCGAGATAAGGAAAAGCGTGAAGCTATAGGATTGCTCCCACGAAAAGGAATGGCAGATAAATCCAACCTGCTAGAGCTTAAGAATGGTGTAAATGGAGATGATGGTTACAACATTAAATTTGAGATGATAATTGGTACAGATTCAAATCAGACTGCCATTGCCCCAGGTACTTTGGTAGAAGAATGGAATGAGGGCAGTCGAAATTATTATCACTACAAAATGAATCGTGCCCTGATAAATTTCTATGCAATTGTCTCCGCAGAATATGAAGTAGAAAAGTCTATTTGGAATCCTGTAAATGATAGTATTTCAAAGCCTGTTGACCTTGAAATATATTATCATAAAGAGCATGACTACAATCTGAATCGTATGATGAAATCTATGAAAGTTTCACTAGATTATTTCAGCAAAAATTTCGGAACATATCCTTACGAACAATTACGTATTATGGAATTCCCCCGCTATGCCGAATTTGCACAATCATTTCCAACCACAATTCCATTTTCTGAAGGACTCGGATTTATGTTGGATATTGATGATGAAACTGACGTGGATATGGTTTTTTATATCACAGCACACGAATTGGCACATCAATGGTGGGGATTGCAAGTGGTGGCCGCCAACGTAAAAGGCAGAAACATGATTTTGGAAACTTTGGCTCAATATTCCGCCATCATGGTACTGAAGCAATATTACTCCGAAGAAAAAGTACAGCAATTTCTCGATGGCGAAAGAGATTCCTATCTAGAAGGCAAGGCAAAAGATAAGGTGAAAGAACCTAGCTTGGCTTTAGTCGAGAAGCAGGAATATATTTATTACAGCAAAGGAGCAATCAATATGTATGGGTTGCAACAAGAAATTGGGGAAGAAAATGTGAATTTAGCTCTGAAGCAATTTGTGGCAGATTGGAACGCTTTCAATCCAAATTTTGACAAAAATAGATATGCCACAACAGATGACCTCTTGGAGTATTTCAGAGGAGTAACATCTGCCAATTTACAGTATGTTATTACCAATTTATTCGAAAGTGATACGCTTTACAGAGTTGAAACAAAAAGAAAATGAAAAAACAGCTATCGTATCCAAATGGCAGAAAATATCCATTTGGATACGATAGCTGTTTTCGGGCGCATCTCAAAATGTCGCATACTAAAAAAGCATACGCTGGCAGAGGTTGAAAACCCTGCTAGACGTTGGGTTTATTAGAAATCTAAGTACAGGGAAGGTTTTGTTTGATAGTAATAAATAATTGTCAAATGTCTGAAAATCAGTATT
>JBLIFI010000432.1:0-4384 GCA_047633715.1 Flammeovirgaceae bacterium | reverse complement strand
CCAATGTAGTGAAATTAAGTTTTATGGAATGGTATGGAAGTTCAGTCCAAGATAATTCTAGATCATTTAGGACATCTCTAAAATATTTAAGTTTACTATAATGTTCCTAGATTTCAATTCCATAGGATTCAATAGAATATCAATATCAAAAGCAACACAAGTATCTAATAGGCTTGTACAACTCTGCTAATCAACAAATTACCTAAAGTAGTCTCTAGTAAAAATCAAAATTATTAGTGCCATCGCCAGGCGACCCTTCCCGACTTTTGCCGCCATGGAATGGGAGGGAACTATCCACGAAAAATATTTTACACATCTAAAATCAAGTATTTGAGATAGTTTCTTCGCAAGTCGGTAGCCGATGCTATCAGACAAGATCGCTTGGCGATGAAAAAAAACGTAAAATACTGATAACCAAAGCAGAACAAGTCTAGTATTGAATTCAACATAATCTTTGTTCTCTATTTGTTTAACTTTTATAAAATGTGTCCAAAATAAGAGTATTTTTAGAAAACAGCCAATCAAATAAGTCCTCTAAATTACCTAACTACCTGATAGAGAGCATTTAAAAGTAATTACTGTAATTAACTTAGATAAAAAACGGATTTATACAAGAACAATCGTTGATAAATACAGAATGAACCAGAATATCCACATTTGACTATTTTCGAGGGAGAACAGGAATTAAAATAATTCATGAAACTTTATAAATTGAAACCTAGTTCTGTAGAAAACAGGCTTGGATTACCCTTTCCAATTCAAAACCAGCCAACTATTTACTAATTTATAAATCATGAAATCGCTTTCCATTTTATTTGCTCTAGCCCTTTTGGTATTTTCATGCAATACAGCTTCGAAAGAAGAAGTTGCATCTGATTTAATAACCAATCAGAAGGAAATTGAAACTCCTGCCATAATAGAAGAAAAAGTAGCTGAACTAAAAAACTCAGCAGACTCTTTGGATGTGGCTATCATCGAAGATGAAAAACGGGAAATTGAGAAATCAAAAAGAGCGATTGAAAACAAGATTGAAAAGGCTAAAATGGAAGAGAAAAGCGAGCCAATTTCCAAAACTAAAACACCAGTCGAAAAGGAAGTAATCGAAGAAGAAGTCCCAAAAGAAGTTCCTAAAATTGAGGAAAAAATAATCATAGCAAAGCCTGAACATCAAATATGGAATCAACTTGCCAAAACCTACGTTTCTTCCGCAGGGAAAGTGAATTATAAAGGCTTGAAGAGTAAGCTTCCCGACCTTGTTGCTTACCTTCTAGTTTTGGAGAAAAACACTCCAACAAGCCAATGGTCGAGAAATGAGAAATTAGCTTATTGGTTCAACTTATACAACGCTTCTACTGTGTATTTAGTAGCCACCAATTATCCTGTAAATAGTATAAAAGATATTAACGGAGGCAAACCTTGGGATAAGAAATTCATCAAATCAGGTTCTGAATTATACTCCTTAAACGATATTGAAAACGGGATTGTACGGAAGAATTTTAATGAACCCAGATTGCATGTTGCCTTCAACTGCGCAGCCGTTTCCTGTCCTATTTTATCGAATGAAGCTTTCTCTCCCGCCAAGTTAAATAGCCAGTTAAATTCCCTCTCCAAAAAATGGATAAATGATACATCCAAAAACAAGATTTCAGAAACTGAAATTCAAATTAGCCAAATTTTCAACTGGTATAAAGTTGATTTCAAAGCTGGCGTGATTCCGTTTATAAATGGACATAGTTCTGTAAAAGCAAATCAAGAGGCTCAAATCACTTATCTTGAATACAATTGGAAATTGAATGATTAGCAAATTGAAAAATAAAACAAAGTCAAGAATCACATCCATACTAAAGACAGCCAGCCTAGATTCTTCAATCACAGCCTTACCAACTTTCAGTTTGTCAGAATTGGAGCTAGAAACCGAGCTAGAATTTGACTTGCCAACCAATTTACGGCTAGGACATTTGGCGGAAAGAATTGTTTCTGAGTCGATTAAATCATCTTCCAACTACAAAATGCTGTATGAAAACACACAGCTAATTGAAGACAAAAGAACCATTGGGGAAATTGATTTCATTATTGAAAATAGCAGTACAAAGCAGCTAACTCATGTAGAGTTAGCCTATAAGTTTTACCTATTCGACCCAAGCATTTCCCCTGAACTAATCAATAATTGGATTGGCCCAAACAGAAATGATTCTTTGAAAGAGAAGTTGGAAAAGTTAAAAAGTAAGCAATTCCCGTTGCTCTACCATAACTGCGCTAAATCAAAATTCAAGAATATAGCACTTGATGATGTTTCCCAAAAGCTTTGTTTGTTAACTTCCTTATTTATTCCCTACAAATACAACGAAATTTTTGACTCCAGTTACGCAAAAGCCATCAAAGGTTTCTATCTGAGTTTTGAGACATTCACTCACCATCACAAGGCTACAAAAACCTACTATTTACCTCCAAAAAAGGAATGGGGAATGAATCCATCTGAAAATGAAACCTGGTCAGGTTTTGAAGATATAAAAGAACAAATTGAGGTAAGCATGAAGGAAAAGCAAGCTCCGTTGTGTTGGCAGAAATACGAAGATTCCTACTTGGCTTTTTTCATTGTTTGGTGGTAGTTAGTGCTACTTTAATACTCTAGGAATTCTCTTTGCTGAATGCAATTACTTCTTCTTCAGTAACTATCGGCTTCCAATTTTGGTCGAGTTTGAAAACAGTATTTTCTTCCTCGGAATAAAAATCTACCTTTTTCTCTTTATCCATTGCCGAAAACCAATCTAATTGTTCTTCTTTCATATATTCTATTTCGGTTTCAAATACTTTATCAAATTTCTTTGTTCTGCAATTCAAACACTCACTATTTTTATAAGCGATATATCCACAAACTTGGCAAGTTTTAAGGTCAGAGAATGTTTCTGCGAGATAATCGGGAATTTGAGGGTCTATCTGTTTTGATTGTGGTATTTGTTTCAGCAAGCTCAACCAATTTATCGAGCTTTTACTTATTATAATCTTACTGTTACCAATGGGCTCAATAATTAGATTCCTCTCGCTATTTAACTTGCAATAGTTAACTTCTTTCCATAAAACCTTAAAAACCTTATTCTTTTTCTCGCTGTAGATACTTTTATGGTACTCAAAACCATATTCATTGATATTATCTAGTACATTTATATTATCCAGCATATTTATAGTGAAACGACTTTGTTTAATATTACTGTATATTTCCCAAAATAAAATGATTGTCAACAACACTACGCCAAGCAATGCCAAAAACGATAAAAATGCGATTGAATCTAGCAATTTAGACTCAAAATAATTTGAAATGATTTTTGTTAGTATTGAGAGAACCCCAAGGATGCCAATTACTGGTAGAATCTTTTCTTTGAAAAATGCTTTCGCCTGTTCCATTGTGGTTATGTATTTAAGATTTAGGTTTCATAATCGCACAAAATCCGCAGTACAAACCATGCACTACGAATTCTGAATTTATCTACGAATTATAAAAGCAATAGTTTTTGTAATCTCAATCCACTAAGAATCTCGCCATCACAGGTCTGTGGTCAGAAACCTGATTTTCGTAATTAGAAAGGCATTGGTCAACTCTCAAAGTCTCCACCGTTTTTAGTTTGCTGAAAAGCTCATTGGTTACCAAAATATGGTCAATTTGGCTCAAGTAATTTGGGTTGCTGTGGAACGGGTAACTGAAATTTGCCGAGCTTCCTTCTTCTACACAAGAGGTAGCGAAATGGAAATCGTCAGCATCATCCACAAAGTTGGCGAAAGCATCTCCACCCGAAAAACGTTCTTTGATTTCGTCATTAAAATCTCCCAAAATAATGACAGAAGCATTTGGCAGGTTTGTGTCAATGTAGGATTTGAGTTTGGCACTTGCTTTTTTACGTCTTTCCTTGCCTTCATCTCTTGCTTTCAGGTGGATATTGATGAGTGTAAACTGTTTGCCCGATTTATGCGTAAACGTAGCCAAAACAGGTTGGCGTGGGAAAGCATCTCTGTCTTCGGTGTAAAGTAAATCCAATGAACTGATGGCGGTAATTTCACTTTTTTTGTAAATATACCCGAGTTCTATGCTTCCATGCACATTGCCAATAACTCCCTCATAGCCATACGGGCGAATTTTTGTGAGCAATGTGTTGAAATCGGAAACAGATTTTATTTCCTGCACGGCAATTACATCGGCATATAAATTCTTGATAATATTTTCTACATGATTGATTGTGGTTGCTCCAGCAACAGGGAAATTCTCGATATTCCAAGTTACCACATCGAACGTATTTTCATCCATTACAGAAAAACAATTCTGATAAGTAGAGGAAACTGTATGAGAAGCATCCGTTCCCGCAGGCAAGCTGTCCTGATTGCAATAATCGCC
>JBLIFI010000431.1:0-4391 GCA_047633715.1 Flammeovirgaceae bacterium | reverse complement strand
TTTTGGCAGGAACAGTTCTGTTGATTCTATGGATTTTTGAAGCAGAATGGAGAAAGGAATGAAACCTATTCATCCAACCATTTCTTAAAAACTGAGGCTTTTTCTCTGCTTACTATAATTTCTTCAGAGCAGTTTGGCTGGAGTTTGACCAATAATTTCCCTTTGAAATACTGGTGGATTTCGGAAATAGCTTCCAAATTGGCAATGAACTGCCTGTTGAGACGGAAGAATAATTTTGGGTCGAGCTGTTTTTCAATCTCATCCAACGGATAATCTAGCACATAGCGTTTGTCAGAGTGCGTGCAAATAGAAACCAACCCATTTTCTGTGTAGCAGTAGGCAATGTTCTCAGTGGGAACGGAAACTAATCGGTCAGCAGTTTTTACTAGAAAGCGGGATTTGTATTGTGTTTGGTTCAACTCATCTCGAAAAGTCTGTAAAACCCCTTTCAAATCTTGTTGAGAACTTCCTCCAAAGCTGTCACGTAGTTCTTTGAATTTCGTTAAACTATCTGCTAAGTTACTTTTGTTCAGTGGCTTAAGCAAATAGTCGATGCTGTTTACCTTGAAAGCTTTCAGCATGTATTCATCGTAAGCTGTAGTAAATATAATCGGTTTGGAAATTTTTACTTCTTCAAAAATCTCGAAAGACAAACCGTCTGCCAGTTGAATATCCATAAAAATCAAATCGGGTAAATTGTAGGTTCTGAACCATTTCACAGCTTCTTTCACACTATCAATTACTTCCACAATTTCTATAGAAGCATCAATGTCTTGCAACAAACTCTGTAATCGTCTAAAAGCAGGCGCTTCATCTTCAACAATGAGAACTTTCATAAGAGAATTAAAAATTAAACACATCCTTCTAACAATTTGGCCATCTGACAATCTAACCATCTAAGTTAAAGCAAAACAGCCTCCTCATTTCTTACATCCAACAGCGGAATAGCTACAATGAAACTCGAAGTAGTAACAATTACTTCTACCAAGTGATGGCTAAGGTGTTTATATCGTTGCTTAATATTCTCCAAACCTGTTTTGGTAGAATGCGCTACAGAACTTTTCCGTTGAAGATTATTTTTTACCACTAAATTATCGTTCTCCACAGAAATAGTGAGGTAAAGTGGTCGGGCAGTAGATACTTCATTGTGTTTGATAGCATTTTCCACCAACATTTGTAGAGAAAGTGGCGCAATGAAATACTGCATTCGCTCTTTGGGAATTGAGATTTCCACTTTCAAATTTTCCGAAAATCGGGTTTTGAGCAGGAAAATATAGGATTCTACAAATTGCAATTCCTTTTCCAATGAAATCACTTCTTTGTCTTTATGTTGGAGAATGTAGCGGTAAACTTCCGAAAGCTTCTGTGTGAAATCTATCGCTGCATTCTGATTTTCGGCAATGAGCGTAACCAATGTGTTCAAACTATTGAATAGAAAGTGCGGAGTTATTTGGTTTTTAAGCGCAGAGAATTGTGATTTTACATGTTGGAGTTTTAGGTTTTCCTTCTCCACAATTGTTTGTTTCCATTGCTGAAAGAAAAAAGCAGATTCATAAATGATTATGACAATTCCAGTGGCAATAAAATTTATTCCAAATTTGAAAAAAGCACCAATTTGTTCATCAGAAGGTAATATCCATTCGAAAACTGCATGTATAGAGATAGATATGAGAAATGTGTAAAATACAACAGCTACAAAAGTAATTGCCATTCGCTGTATAGTCTGTTCGATGTTTGGAAACTGTTTGCGAAAAAAAAACAGAATCCCACGACAACCTTCCCAAATGATAAAGGTAATCAGAACTGAAACTGAGTAACCTATGAAACCCAGCTGGCACCTTTCCTCAAATACAAACATCATAATAAAGGCTAAAAAGGCAATTCCAATCAGATGTACATATTTTTCTTTTTGAAGAGTTTTCATAATTTAAAGGTTAAGCACGTTGTGCTATTTATTGCTTTTTTAAGTATCTATAAACGAGGTTATTATGAACTAAAAACAGGAGCCTATTTAAGTTAAACTACTTAGTTAATTATATTAACAAAGCCAGTAACCGATTG
This sequence comes from Flammeovirgaceae bacterium, assembly GCA_047633715.1. Lineage (GTDB taxonomy): Bacteria > Bacteroidota > Bacteroidia > Cytophagales > Flammeovirgaceae > JBLIFI01. The sequence goes on along the minus strand of JBLIFI010000431.1, from coordinate 2,330 downwards.
CCTTCTTGCAATGTTCGACTTACGAATTATGCTTATAGATATGATTAAAAATCAAGCGAGATAAATAAGAGATTTAAAAATACCTGAATTGCTAATAGACACACCAGAAGCCTCCACAAAATAACATAAATTCTCCTCGAAAAACTGACGTAATCAAACTGAACCGAACAAAACCGCTACTCAAACTGGAGTAATGAGACTTGAAACAGGTTTCCTTCTAAAAACTGTCACATTCTATCCAATTTCCATTTCAGGTTAGCTATTTCCCAATCCAACCAAAGAGAACTCCTTTTGGGTTACCCACCACTTATTTAAAACTCTGTTGAGGTCTAGCTTTGAACTATTCAAAAACAAAACTGACCCAATCATGAAACTCATTTTAAAGAAATGTCCTATATCTGCCCGAATCATCAGACATGATTTTACCACCAAAACAAGTAATACTCACTTGGGAAACATGGAAAAGTCTGATGCAATTCTCATCACACTTAGCAAGTCTTTGGTAGTTTTAATATTAATCATGCTGTTGAGTATGGGAAATGCTTTTGCTCAAAACCAAACAGTAAAAGGTAGAATAAAAGATGCCCAAGCAGATTATCCGCTTATTGGCGCAAGCATTGTGCTTGTTGGCTCCAACCCAATTCTGGGTACGGTAACCGATGTAGATGGTTATTTTAAACTCGCAGAGATTCCCACAGGAAGGCAAACCTTTAGTGTGCAATACATTGGTTACAAAACCATTACAATGACCAATATTTTGGTAACTGCTGGCAAGGAAGTCTATTTGGAAATCGCCTTGGAAGAATCGGTAGAAACTTTGGCGGAATTGGTAATTACTGCTGATGATGACAAAGATTTGCCAATCAATGATTTGGCGAAAGTCAGCGCTAGAACTTTCAGTCTGGAAGAAGTTACCCGATTTTCGGGCGGAAGAAATGATGTAGCAAGGTTGGCAAGTAATTTCGCTGGAGTCAGCACCACTAATGACTCGAGAAACGATATTGTAGTTCGGGGAAACTCACCAACTGGTTTACTTTGGCGAATTGATGGTTTCCCCATTGCCACCACCAATCATTTTGCCACTTTGGGCACAACTGGTGGTCCTGTGAGCGCATTAAATACAAATCTTCTCCGAACTTCAGACTTTATCACAGGTGCATTTCCTGCCGAATACGGAAATGCTTTGGGCGCAGTTTTCGATGTGAATTTCAGAAATGGCAATGCAGATAATTTGGAATTTACAGCTCAATTGAGCGCATTCAGCGGGTTGGAGTTCATGGCAGAAGGGCCATTGAGCAAGAAAAAACGCTCTTCATTTGTGGCTTCTTATCGTTATGGCATTGCCAGCGTGGCCGCCACGGGAACTTCCGCTATTCCTTATTACCAAGATTTTTCTTTCAAACTTAATTTCGGAGAAGGCAAGCTCGGTACTTTTGAACTTTTCGGTTTGGGCGGATTGAGTAGCATTGATTTCTTGGGAGCGAAAATTGACGAAGATGATTTGTTCGCCAACCCAAACCAAGATGCTTTTGTAAAAAACCAGTTAGGATTGGTTGGATTGACTAATAAAATTCGCCTAAACAAAACCACTTACCTAAAAACCTCTTTAGGCATTTCTACAAATTACAATGATTACAATCAAGACAATATTATTTCAGACAATAATGGCAATGAGATTAATAAATTCCGAGCCATTGAATCTGAAAGCCGAGAAAATCGCTATACATTTTCCACTTTGGTCAATAAAAAATTCAATGCCAAATTCAACATGAGAGCAGGTTTTATGGTAGAAGTATTTGATATAAATTACAATACTATTGACCGAGACAATCGAGTTGATATTCCCGATTCCAATTCTGATGGCATTCCCGATTATTTTATTCCCATCAACCAAACTTCTGAAGTCACTCCACTTTGGCAAGCTTATACACAAGGCGAATACAAACTCTCCGATGATTTAAGTTTCACTTTCGGGCTTCACGGTCAATACCTAAGTCTTACCGAAAGTTTTGCGCTAGAACCACGAACTGCAATTAGTTGGCAGTTCACAAAAAACCAGAGAGTCAGTTTAGCCTATGGTTACCATTCCCAAATGACTCCACTTCCTGTGTTATTTACAAGAGAGGAAATCAGTCCAGGAAATTTTGAATCCACTAACTCCAACCTAGATTTTATGAGAAGCCACCATTTTGTGTTGGGCTATGATTTAAAAATCAAATCCGATTGGAGATTGAAAGCCGAAGTCTATTACCAAGCACTCAACAATATTCCTGTGGAAAGTACACCAAGTAGTTATGCAGTAATTAATGAAGGAGCAGATTTTGTGTTTG
>JBLIFI010000430.1:0-4399 GCA_047633715.1 Flammeovirgaceae bacterium | reverse complement strand
AAGCAGAGATAAAATTGAAGTACGAAAAGTATATTGAGAAAGAAGAAGGCTTGGCAGTTCGAGTGAATAAATTGGAGAATATGCATATCAGAACTGACTTCGATTATGATTCTATTACTGCACTTTCCAATGAGGCGAAAGAGAAATTGAAAGCAATTCTACCACAAACTATTGGGCAAGCAACCAGAATTAGTGGAGTAAGTCCAGCAGATATCTCCATATTGATGGTATTTCTAGAGAAGTTTTCTGCTAGTGATAATGAAGTGGAACTCGTATAATTCCGAAAGTAGTAGAATAGAAAAGGCTCAATCTGAAATTCAGATTGAGCCTTTTTGGTTTTTAATTTATCTATTTCATGATTTCTTGAACTGCTTTCATATTCAAATCCGAGTCAAAAAATGCGGGAATTGGAACTCGAAGCCCATCTATTGATTTACTTTCAATCATAGAATCTGATGATTTTAGTTTCAATTCATATTTTTCATCCACTAAAATATACTGTTCTACGCTTTCCGATTCTGTATCTATCAACCAGTATTCGCTCACTTTATGAGCTTCATAATCTTCAAATTTGATTCTCCTATCTCTAAATTCTGTAGATTTCGACAATACTTCTACCACTAAATCCGGTGCAGGAAAGCGCATTTGATTGGGTTGGAAATTTTCTGATTTTTCATTTCCAAAAAAACAAATGTCTGGTTCGTAGTCATTTCTTGTTAAAGCAATCAGAACTTTTTCAATTCCAATATATCCTAGATTATGTTCATCCACATAATTATCTAATAGCTTCAAAATATATTTACTGACTTTGTTGTGCTTCAATTTTACAGGAGAATGAAATATAATTTCCCCATTTATAAATTCTGCTTTCTCTTGTTCGGTAATTGTATTGTAGAAATCTATTCTTTTTTGCGCTTCCTGACTCAAAATTGCTTGTGCTTCTTGCATGAGAAGAAGTGCATTCGGATGCTCCAACAAATCTTTGACTATTTTATGTGTTGTTTTCATAAGAACTTCTTGATAAGTTTTACATAAAGATAGCAAATTAGAGAAAATTATCAAAACTATCTGATAATCAATAGCTTATGCTTATTTGTACTCAATCTAAAACACGCTAAAGACGATGTGGTTTAAGTTTCTGAAAATCAATAAGTTAGCCGTCTTATTTTAACCTGCTATTTCTATATACTCAAATAAAAACTACTCTTCCTTACCAATGTAGATTCTATTTAAAAATAGAACGTATCGAAAATTAATTCTAAGTCAGCCAAATCCACAAGTAACAAATTTAAAATAATTAACTAAATATAAAGGTTATATATCTCCTAGCTGAGGTCTGATAACTACTTCCTCCACAACTGCATGAGGTGACAAAGAATAGTTACTCCATATTATTTCTGCGACATCCGAAGATTGGATAAATCTTTCTGGTGGTAAATCCACACCTTCCCAACTTGCGGTTAAGGTTGCTCCTGGCAAAATGGAAGTTACCCGAATTCCATGAGGTTTCATTTCCTCTCGCAAGCATTTGGAAAAACCGTGCATGGCATGTTTGGAAATGGCATAAGAACCTCCATTGGCGTAAGAGGTAATGCTGGCAATGGAACAGATATTGAAAACATGTCCTGCTTTGACTTCCAACATTTCCCCAATCAAGCCTCTGGTAATATAGTAAGCACTATAAAGATTTGTGTCAATCATCGTCTCCAAGTTTCCCTCTTCCTCGTCACAAATACTTCCAGGAATGAAAGTCCCAGTATTGTTGATGAGTACGGAAATCACTTCATCCAAATCCCTCACGAAATCCACAAAAACTCGACAATCCGTTTTGGAAGATAAATCCGCCACTCTTGTATGAACCTTGACTTTATATTTCTTTTCCACATTCTTTTTCAGATTTTGCAAATCCTTCTCGTTTCTAGAGCAGGTAGCAATGTCAAATCCTTGGGAAGCAAATCTCTCTATGGTGGCTTTTCCGATTCCTTTCGTACCGCCAGTAATTACTAATAACATATTTATGATTTTATTTTGATGGGATGCAAATGCAAAAAAAAACTTGCCGAAGTTACTAACTCCAAATGAAGCGTATCAACAACAAGATATAAACTTAGGTTTAGCGTATTAAGTTTTTGAAAGATAGTTGTTACTGAGTTGCTCCCATCCAGATAATTCCCTCGTTAATGTATTCGCCTAATAATGCAATAGATGTTTCTACAGGGATTTGATGGTTTTCTAATAAATCTTCCAATGAATTTACTAGGTTTTCATGTTTCTGTAGAGTGCCCAGAAAGATGATTGATTCTTGAGGTACGGAGATATTACTCACTCGTTTTCCTTCTTTCCTAATAATTATAGAAGATGATGAATTGATAAAACTATTCTCAACATCATTGTTAGTAGAAGCTTGCTGATAGATTGAATACACATCATGTTTGAAAGTAAGCAATCGAACAGATTTGGTAAGGCTAACATTGGAAGAAAACATGTCTTCGGGCGCGAGTTGTTGAAAGTCAGCTAATGGAGTTCCTACTTGCTCGCTTAATATACCAACTTCTATAATGGTGGCTTCTAACATCATAAGCTCATAAGTATTTTCCTCCACCCACTTTTTAGAATAAATAGGAAACTGTTTTATGTACTGGTTGATATCGTAATGGGAAGGTTGGTTTTCATGGATTACATCGGATAGTAATTGATTGAATTCTTGATTTCCTAAGACCTTATTTGTGATAGGGAAACAATCTGTGAGTGCTTCTGAAAGCCTTTTACGATAGGCATTGATATAAATGCCTATCCTGTTTTCCGAGGAAAGGCTTTGGTTCGTTTTTATCCAATCAAGATTCATTTCCGAAAAAGGGGCATGAATGGCATCTTGCATAGAGCGATATAAACTGGGCAATTTTTTTGACGAATTGCTTTTTTTAGCTCTCGATTCGATTGGGAAGTTGGAAGAAGGCTTCGATTCAGCATCTATTATCGTTTTACTTACTGTCTGCTTCAGTTTATCTAGTTCATTGAGCAATACTGGCAAAGCAGGAATATCTGAATCCCACTCAATCATGCTGTTTCTTACTCCAATCTTCTGAATGGTATATTGATATAAATCTAACACTTCGGGAATAATCGGATGATTATGCGTGTCTATGATATGAGTTCCATGATTCTCGTGCCCAGCCATGTGGATTTGCACAACTCTCTTGGCTGGCAAAGCATCGATATAGTTATGAGTGTCATAACCATGATTGTAGCAATTGACGTATAGATTATTGATATCTAACAACAGATTGCAATCCGCTCGCTCCATCAACTCATTTATAAATTCCCATTCTGGAATTTGTGAGGCTTGAAATTCCAAGTAAGTAGAAGGGTTTTCTAAGGCAATTTGCCTGCCCAGAAAGTCTTGTACTTGTTTCACTTTATCTACCATATTATTCAGCGACTCAACTGTATAAGGAACTGGCAATAAATCGTGCGTATTTTTGTGTTGGATTCCCGTCCAGCAAATATGGTCGGAAACCAATTCTGGTTGCAACCATTGTTCTAATGCTTTCAGCTTTTTAAGGTAGTCGAGATTGAGCGCATCGGTACTTCCTATCGAAAGCGAGACGCCATGCATTACGAATGGATAATCTGCTCTGATTTTCTCGATTTGCTGGCAGTTGGAAGAATCCAATTGCAAATAGTTTTCGGAAATTACTTCAAACCAATCAACCTCTTTGGGTTTCTCATCAATAATTTGTTGAAAGTGTTCTTTCCGTAAACCCAATCCAAAGCCTAAATAATTCATCTAAATAGTTGGTTGTGAGTCAAAATCAATAAAAAATGTCTAAAGGAAAACTCCTTTAGACATACGAATATGATAACTCAAATTATAAATTTTGCCCTGTTTGAGCGATTGAGTCTTTATTTTGCTGTAAGGCTTCCATTGACAAGCTTTTCACAAGTTCCTTTGGCTACAAAAACCCAAGAATCGCATGCTCCATCTTTTGTGCTTGAACCAGCGCAAGAAGTTCCTGGACCAGCGGCACAATCATTTTTCCCAGCTTTGGCAACACAGTAGCATTTTTCCATCTTCTTTTTTCCGTTTAGCTCTACCTTGTTTTCTTTTTTAGACGGGTTTGCCATGCTCAATCCGCCAATAAGCACAACCGCAGTAGTTGCCAAACCTAGCTTTTTCATTTTGTCAGAGATGTTCATTTGTTTGTTGTTAGAGTAAGAATACGTTTCTTAAATATAATACTATTTATTTTTATATCAAGCTGTTGAACTTGTGACATGTTTTTTTTCGATTCCTTTTGCTAGTAATTGAAATTTGCACGAAACACAAAGAAAGGCTCAGAAGTAAATACTTCCAAGCCTTTCTCATTAACCGAAACTCAGATAATTTCTTATTTATCGA
>JBLIFI010000429.1:0-4405 GCA_047633715.1 Flammeovirgaceae bacterium | reverse complement strand
GCAAAAAGCAGTTTGGATTAATTCTATAAAGAGCGTATTTGATTATAACTCTAAAGAAGCATTGAGTTTTATAACTGAATTACCCTGCGTAAAATTATCCGAAGCAAATAAACTAGAAGAACTCAAATATTACCTAGCAAAGAAAGGAATAGAATTAAATATGAAGAGAACAATCAATACATAAATCAAATGAAAAATTATACTACAAAATCCATCATATCTTGTTTCCTTTTGTTGGTTGGATTGAGTGCCTGCGATAGTGATTCCACAGAAGGAACAGCTACATTCGATAAATCAGAATTAGTAAGCAACTTAACCGATAACTTGCTCACTCCAACTCTAGCCAACTTTGACAGTCAAGTAAGTTCACTTTTAACGGCTTCAGGTTCTTTCAATCAATCTCCTACGGAAGCAAAATTACTTGAATTACAAAATACTTGGAAAAACACAATCAGAGAGTGGAAAAAAGTGGAGTATTTCAATTTTGATGTAGCGGTAATTCACGCAACTCAAATCTATTTTTTCCCAACAAGAAATAATTTGATTGAAAACGCTTTGAGTGATTCTGATGAAATGAACACAGAATACGTACAGAAATTGGGTGTTTCTGCCAGAGGTTTATTGGGAATGGAAGCTTTGATTTTCGATTCGGGAAAATCTCAATCTGAAATCTTAGCACAATTTACTACTGCAACTGATTCGGAAAGAAGAAAAAAATATATTGTAGGAATTGCCGAAGTCTTAAAATCTGACAGTAAAGAATTGAAAGAAAGTTGGGAGAATTATGTGCCTACTTTCAAAGCAAATGACAAAGCAATTTCCCTATTCGCCAACCAAGCTTTATCCGTTTTGGAGAATAATCTGAATAAGAGATTAGGCGAACCATTAGGTAAGAAATCGGGAACAGATGTTCTTCCAACTAAAGTAGAAGCCTATCCGAGTCAATTCTCTAAAGAGCTTTTGCAAGAAAGTATGGAAATGTTTCAGCAAGTTTTTGAAGGCGGAACAGAGAAAGGCTTTGACGATTATCTCCAATTTGTGAATGAAGTAAACTCAAACAGTATTTCTGTGAAGACTGTTACAGACCAAATTGAAACGAGTATTTCCGAATTGGGGGAAATAGAAAACAACTTACAAACAGCTCTTTCCAACCAAAAACCACAAGTAGAACTGGCTTATGAAGCACTAAAAAAACTAGATATTCTTTTCCGAACCGATATTTTTTCTGCTCTGAACATTACAGTTGCTTTTACAGATGCTGACGGAGATTGAACCATTAATGATAACAAAGATTTAAAAGCAAAAATCTCGTAAGAATAAATTCTTACGAGATTTTCGTTTGGAGAAATATATGATTTATTTCACTTTGTCCACAACAGCTTTAAAAGCTTCTGGGTGATTCATGGCTAAGTCGGCAAGTGTCTTACGGTTTAACGTAATTCCTGCAGCAATTACTTTGCCCATGAATTGTGAATAACTCATGCCATATTGCCTTGCTCCTGCATTGATTCTAGTGATCCATAAAGCACGGAAAGTTCTTTTCTTGGTCTTTCTGTCTCTGTATGCGTAGAGCCATCCTTTTTCAACGGCATTCTTGGCAACAGTCCAAACGTTTTTTCTTCGCCCCCAGTATCCCTTTGCGAACTTCATTATTTTTTTCCTTCGAGCTCGGGAGGCAACGCTATTTACTGATCTTGGCATTGTAGTATTTAATTAAACTTTGAAAAACTGACTATGAGATGGTTATATCAAACCTTCAACATGTCTTTTACTCTTCCTTCATCTGACTTATGAACCATTGAGGTTTGTGTCAGATTTCGCTTACGCTTTGTTGACTTTTTGGTAAGAATGTGGCTTTTGAAAGCACCTTTTCTTTTAATTTTACCAGTGCCAGTCAACTTGAAGCGTTTTTTTGCTCCAGATTTAGTTTTAACTTTTGGCATTGTAATGGTTTTAAGAACGTTTTAGTAATAATTGAAAAGACAATTTATATAAAAAATAAACTACTAACCAATTAACACCTGAAAATTTTCAAGAGTTCAAAGTTAATACATCTTGGTAAAACTCCCATGATTTATCTGGTTTTAATTCCCCTTTTTTAGCTTTTGAAAGAAGAAAAGGAGAGATAGAAGAAGGAATTTCTTTCTAAATACTATAAAGCTGTAAAACTCCTACTGCTTTATCGTTTTCTTCAACCACCAAAGAAGTGATTTTGTGTTTGTGCAGTAATTCCTCTGCTTCTACAAGCATGGTTTCCGAAGAGATTGTTCTTGGGTTTGGAGTCATCAAATCTTGGGCGGTTTTCCCATCCATATTTGAGAATTTGCCCCAAGCTCTTCGTAAATCTCCATCGGTAATAATTCCTACTAATTTTTCTTCGGAAACTACCATTGCCAAACCAAGCTTTCCTTTAGTCATTTCAAGAATAACGTTTTTAAAAGAGTCGGTTGGAGATACAAATGGGAGGTTTTCTTTTTGCATTTTGTCTTTCACTTTGGTCAAAAGCTTTCTTCCTAGGCTTCCTCCTGGGTGGAAAAGTGCAAAATCTTGTGGTTGGAAGTTTCGCTCGTCCATCAAGCAAACTGATAAAGCATCGCCCATGGCAAGTGTTGCCGTGGTGGAAGATGTTGGGGCAAGTTGGAGCGAACACGCTTCTTTATGTACACTAATATCGAGAAAGAAATCGGAGTTCTTGGCAAGTGTGGAGTTCGCTTTTCCGCTCATGGCAATGAACAGGTTTCCGTTCCGCTTAATGGCGGGAATGAGTTTGATGATTTCCTCAGTTTCGCCAGAGTTGGAGATTCCCAAGAAAATATCGTGCTTGGTAACCATTCCCAAATCGCCATGGAAAGCCTCGCCAGGATGCAGAAAAAAACTTGGTGTTCCTGTGCTTGCCATGGTGGCAACTATTTTTCGGGCAATCAAGCCTGATTTCCCCATTCCGCAAATCACTAATCTGCCTTCACACTCCAAAATTGCCTGAACCGCTTTTGGGAAATCTTCGGTAAGCTTATTGGAGAGTTCTGAAACAGCTTGTGCTTCAATTTCAAATACTTCTTTGGCTTTTTGTAGAATTTTGCTCATTTGGATTGGGTGAATTGCAACGATGATGAGTTTATCAGGAAATGGTATCGCTTTTCTTCTTATGATTTTGTTGCCTTGGCAAAGTTAAGATTAAACAAAGTAATCGGCTAATCTGAAGTTCATTACAAATTTCAAAACTTTAAGAAAGTGCATTAATTATTCCCTTCATTCCCAAAATAATTGTAATCAGGATAATGGCAATTGAGAAGATATTTTGAGTGGTTGAGTTTTTATATTCTCCCAACACAGCAGTTTTATTCACAATCCACAAAAGAAAAAGGGCAACAATTGGTAAGAGTAAGCCATTGGCAACTTGTGCAAAAGTGATGATTTCTATGGGTTTGAATTGGAGTGAGGAGAATAAAATTCCCAAAGCTAAAATGAAAAACCAAACCAATTTGAACTTAATATCTTTCAACGACTCACTCCAACCAAAGCAACTTCTGGCAACATAAGCAGCTGCTAATGGAGCTGTAATGGCAGAAGTAATTCCCGCTGCGCCCAAACCAATTCCCAAAAAATATTTGGCCATGCTTCCATAAAGTGGTTCGAGTCCTTGGGCTAAATCCAACACATTATTGATATTTCCGCCTGAAATGGAAGCTGCCGAAACCATAATTGCCATAGAAACGACTCCGCCCAAAATGATGGAAACGTAAATGTCTTTTCTGGCAATCGGCAAATCGCTGGCTTTCGTCCACTTTTCCTTTACCAAAGAAGCGTGCAGAAATAAGTTGTAAGGAACAACCGTAGTTCCTACCAATCCAATAATAAGCAAAGCACTTTTATCTGGAATGGATGGAACTGTCATTCCTTTAAGCATCGCTAAAATATCGGGCTTGGTGATAATGGCGGTAAGCAAAAATGAAATACTCATAAGCAAAACGAGTGCAATCAAGCTTCGCTCCAACAGCTTGTAGTTCCCCAAACTGAGCAATCCAAAGGCAATTCCTCCAATTATAAATGGATAATAGAAAAGCAATGATTCCCCAAAAATAGCACTCAATCCTAAAGCTGAACCTGTGATATTTCCTGCTTCATAGGCTGCATTTCCAATTACTACTGCTCCTAAAATTAGTAGTAAGACAATTTTACGCCAAGTTTCCGATTGAATTTGCTCCTTAATAACAGTTGCTAAACCCTTTTGGGTAATAATTCCAACTCTTGCCGCCATTTCTTGTAAAACGATGGTTGCCACAATGGAAAGCACCATTGCCCAAAGTAAATCGAAGCCAAATTTTACGCCAGCAACTGTGCACAAAGTGACTGTTCCTAGCCCAATAAAAGCCGCAGCAACCAATGTTCCTGGACCGATATTTCT
>JBLIFI010000428.1:0-4415 GCA_047633715.1 Flammeovirgaceae bacterium | reverse complement strand
ACAAATTCTTGGGCAATCATTCCGCCCATTGATTGCCCAACCAAATGTATTGTGTCTATATTTAATTCATTGACAAGACCCAGTAAATCATCTGCCATATCTGACAGAGAATAGTCTGCTTCACTTATCCATGTTGAGTTGCCAACATCTCTATTGTCAAAACGCAATACATTAAATCCTTCTGCCAAAAGAGGTTCATAGAAGAAACTTCCCCATCGAATAGCTGTAGCAGTTAAGCCTTCCACCAAAACAATTGTTCCTTTCGGTTTTTCCTGTGATGTTGGAATTAACTCGTACCAAATTTCTATGCCATTTACATTGACTTTGCCTGTTTTTCCAATTTCAAGATTCGGAAGAAGTTCATTCAATACTTCCGTGATTATTTCATCGTAGGTCTCCACTCTTGAGGCGTCAATTAAACTCTTGCAAGCGGTAACTACTACCGCTAAAATGATTAGTATTGATAATCGCTTCATTTTCTATTTACTTGAAATAAGAGGTTCAATCGTTAATTTGGGGAAAGCGTTGTATTATTCTACTAAACCCTCGGTTGTTCTTTTGCAAGCTAAGAAGCTTGCAAAAGAGTACACTCAAAGCTAGGAAGCTTTGACTAGCCAATGAGATATAATGAATTATTTTTCAACCAATAATTAATGATAGAATACTGACAAGTAACAAAAAATAGAAATTGCACTCAATCCCCAAATTAACGATTGAACCAAATAAGGCATTTCTTCTTTTAATTTCCGTTCATTAAATCAAAAAAAAGAGCATCAGGAGATTTTAAATTTATTAGTTGATTTTTTGTCAGAAAATTATAGTCAGAGGTTTGGGCAAGCACTTTTCAGTTTGGGAATAAATGAATTCACAAATAGGGGAAACCCAGAAATAAATAATTTTAGACTCAGAAATATACACGGAGATTCCGATGAGGGAATCATTGAAAGAATGAAAAGGCAATTAGACCATTTTAAGATACAAAGAGGGAAATAAAATCCAGCTTTTTAAAACTTTGAGTCTCTTTTGAAGTTCAATTTTCAATTCATTATCTTTCCATTTCACTAAATCACTAATTCCAAAACAACTCATGTCAAATTTGAAAAACAGACAATTTCTGCTTGCTTCTCGCCCAGTTGGCGAACCAACTCCCGAAAACTGGAACTTGGTTTCCGAAGACATTCCCAAACCTAAAGAAAACGAATTCTTGGTAGCAGTCAAATACATTTCGCTCGACCCAGCCATGCGAGGTTGGATGAACGAAGGCAAATCCTACATTAAACCTGTGGGAATTGGCGAAGTCATGCGGGCAGGAACAGTTGGCGAAGTAATAGAATCTAATCATCCAGATTTTAAGGTTGGAGATGAAGTTTCTGGCGGATTTGGTGTGCAAGAATATGCCGTTTCCGATGGACAAGGAGTTACCAAAATCAACACTTCGTTTGCCGCTTTACCAACTTATTTAGGTGTTCTGGGAATGCCTGGAATGACTGCTTATTTTGGTTTCCTAGATACAGGTCAGCCAAAAGAAGGCGAAACTGTTTTAGTTTCTGCAGCTTCTGGCGCAGTAGGAAGTGTGGTGGCGCAAATTGCCAAAATTATTGGTTGCCGAGTAGTCGGAATTGCAGGAGGAAAGGAAAAGTGCGATTACCTACTCAATGAGCTAGGTTTGGATGAAGCGATTGATTACAAATCGGAAAACATTCATGCAGGCTTGAAAAGAACTTGCCCGAAAGGAATTGATGTTTATTTCGACAATGTGGGCGGAGAAATTTTAGACGCAGCTTTGGGCAGAATCAACATGAAAGCCAGAATTGTGATTTGTGGAGCAATCTCTCAATACAATAATAAAACGGCTATTGAAGGCCCAAAAAATTACCTTTCCCTATTGGTAAACCGTGCCAGAATGGAAGGAATTGTAGTTTTCGATAATGCTAAAAACTACGGAAAAGCCGCTAAGGAAATGGCAGGATGGATGGCAGAAGGCAAACTCAAGCACAAAGAACATGTGGTAGAAGGCTTAGAGAACTTCCCAGAAACCTTGATGAAATTATTCACAGGAGACAAAATGGGAAAATTGGTGTTGAAAGTGTGAGAAAGAGATTTTAGATAGGAGATTTTGGAAAACAGCTTCAAGTATTTATTTATTTGGAGCTGTTTTTCTATTTCAAATTTCCTTAGAGCAGGGTTTGCAAACCCTGCTCTAAGGAAATTTCAGTTCCCAAACTCTCGTGTTTTAGCTAATTCAAAAACTAAAATTCGCTTTCAAATTTCCGAGTCAAAAATCCGCTTCGTATCTTCCCATCTAGTTTCAGAAATACCTTTTACACAACTTGTTCTAAAATTCCAATGGGATGGGGACGCCTAGTCGGAATATCATTAGCCTAGTACATAAGTGCTACGAAATTTCATAGAAACATGAGAGAAGCCGCCTTTATAAAACAGAATCGAGAGAAATGGAAACATTTTGAAGGGTTGCTGAACGGAAACGGAAAGCAAAATCCTGATAAACTATCCGACTTATTTATACAAGTGACAGATGATTTGGCGTATGCCCGCACTTATTACAAGAAGAGCAAAACTACCACTTTCCTAAATGCCTTGGCGGGTCGAGTGCATCAGTCTATTTACATCAACAAAAAAGAAGAAAAAAATAGGCTGGTTGGATTTTGGAAATATGAAGTCCCACAAATTGTAGCCAACAATCATAAGCAACTTATTTATTCAGTTCTATTCTTCTTCGCTTTCTGCCTAATTGGAGCTGTTTCCGCAGCGCATGATGAAAATTTTGTGAGAGTGATTCTAGGTGATGATTATGTAAACATGACCATTGAAAACATCAAGAAAAACGACCCAATGGCAGTTTATAAGCACATGGGGCAAGTGGAAATGTTTTTCTACATTACCACAAACAATATTCTAGTAGCAATCCGAACTTTGGGAATGGGAATTTTCTTCTCGCTCGGGACAGTTTTCGCACTTTTCATGAATGGAGTTATGCTCGGTTCATTCCAATATTTTTTCTATGAATACAATGTTTTGGGAGAATCTCTATTGACTATTTGGATTCATGGAACCTTAGAAATCTCCGCCATTGTGATTGCTGGTGGAGCAGGATTGATTTTAGGAAACTCCCTGCTTTTCCCAGGCACACATTCCCGAATGACTTCGCTGAAAATGCGTGGGAAAGATGCCGTCAAAATTCTGGTTAGCATTATTCCCGTACTCATTGTAGCAGGTTTCCTAGAAAGCTTCGTAACTCGACTCACGCATTGGCCTACCGCTTTCCGTTTGGGAGTCATTATCCTCTCCGCCATTTTCATTGTTGGCTATTTTGTGATTTTGCCAATGAGAATTGGGAAGAAGGAGTAAAATTCTTACAAAAATGAATTTCTTACAAAAAATCAGATTTGAACCGATGGTCAATAGAAGCGTAACCTTTTCAAGGTATATGCCTTCTATCGAACAAATCAAAACCAAACTAGAAGATAGTACTGGGCTACAATTCTTGCTTCAAGATTTTGAAAAAGATGGAGATTTTGAGGATATAAATATTGTTCAAAGTTCATCATCAGAACAAACTAAAGAGAATTCTATCAGCTTAATGCTTAATACCGATAAAAATGAAGTTTCAATATTTTACTTTCTTAATCAGAGGTATTTACCAAACATCCTATTATGGACTCTAATAAGTTTAGGTGGTATCTATAAAAGAAAAGATGGAGAATATTATGAAGAAGTTCCTAACTGGACAAAGCAACAATGGAAAGATGTGAAGTGGTGGCATTATGCGACAGATTCAAAATCTATAGCAAGGTTCATACGAATATTAATATCATGTACTGTACTTCTTCCCTTCATTTTGACAATGGAAGCTCTAATGTATATCTCCAGAAAAGTAAAAACAGACTCCAAGTAATATTTATAAAAGTGATTTGAGTATTTAACTTCCAATGAATTTAGTCTGTAAGAGCACACAAAGGAACCTAGTTTTTACATGACTCCACGCAAAAATAAACCCTTGAACAAACATGATTTTAGAAGGAGCAATTGGCGATGCCTACGGAGCTGGATTTGAATTTGCTGAAAGGGAAAAAATCGTAAGATTAAATTCTGTTTCATATTACGAAACGCATCCAATCTTCCTAGAAATAAAAGGCAGATACACCGATGACACTCAAATGTCAATTGCTTTAGCAGAATTACTCATTTCTGGCAAAGCGTGGACAGAAACCAATATTGCCAATGCCTTTGTTGACACTTTTAAACGAGACCCCAGAAGAGGCTATGCAAAAAGATTCCACGCATTCCTTTCAGAAATAAGTTCGGGAGAAGAGCTACTTGAGAAAATAATTAACAAAAGCACAAGAAATGGCGCTTCAATGAGAGCTTATGTTTTAGGTGTTATTTCCAATGAA
>JBLIFI010000427.1:0-4420 GCA_047633715.1 Flammeovirgaceae bacterium | reverse complement strand
TTGTCAGACACCTTAAAGGTGTCTGACAACTTTGCATAAAATAGATATAAATAACTTTCTGATAATCAAATAATTAAGTGTTTTGTAGAAAATAAGCGATTTGTATTTTAATGGTGGGAAATGTCGGAAATTGAGTATGGTGTGGAAATATTTTGCGCAAATGCCCAGCCCGTCCATAGCCGTTTTGCACTCGCTTCTGCTATATATGATATGTGTATATGTCGGATAGGGACGGGTCAGAGCAACTCGCTAATATCGGCTTCCCTATCACAGATATCAATCACAATCCTAGTTAGCCTCATCTGTTCCTTCCTCAATCAACTCTTCTACTTTTTCTTCCTCCTCGTTCGTCAACTCCTTCTCAACCTTTTTCTCAATTTTTCTTGGGTGGATTGCAAACTCATAATACATGGCGAAATGGTCGGAGCCATAATATGGCAGGCGTTCGATTTTCATCACATTCATATCGGCAGAGTGAAAAAGATGATCGAGTGGGAAGCGGAGGAAGAGATAATTGGCATGGAAAGTTGGGTATATCCATCTGCCAATTCTTGAGTCGAGTAAGCCTGTGAGTTTCTTGAAAAGTCTGGAAGTTTCCGACCAAGCTACATCGTTTAAATCTCCACAAACAATCATGGTTTCGTGCTGATTTGCAATTCGTTTTCCTACAATCATCAACTCCGCATCTCGCTCTTCAGAGGTTTCGTTCTCAGTCGGACTTGGTGGTGCAGGATGAATACAATGCAACCAGACATTTGCGTTTTCAGTAAATTTCAGCTTGCAATTGATAGAAGGAACATCTTTCTCTACCAAATATTCAATTTCCGAATCCTTGATTTCCATTTTGGAATACAACTGCATTCCATACATATTATCTAGCGTGGCTTTTACCGTATAAGAATATTCTTTTTCCATCGGCATCAAACCTTCATCCCATTTTTGGTCGGTTTCCATTGCCAACACAAAGTCTGGATTATGTGATTTCACAAACTCTAAGAATCCTTCATAATTATCATTGGTTTGTAAAACATTGGCGGTAATTAAAGATAGTTTTTTGCCCTCTCCAACCTCTTTTACCATTTTGACTTCTGCGGGGTAGAAAAAAGTGTAGGGAATCACAAAACTGATATGGAAAATGACAGAGATTGACAATCCACCAATCATTATATAATCAAGGACTTCATAAGGTTGATGGAAGATTAAAATCCCAACAATTACGAAAAATTGCAACAAACTAATCTGCACTTTTATGAAATCAAAAACTCGAAAAAACCAATGCGAATAGCTTGTATATGCCAAAAAAGGCATTGTTATCAGCAAAAAAGAAATTATGTAGAGTATGAATTTTAGATTTTCCATTTGGATTTATAAACTATTACCAGCAACATTGAGAACTGGAAACTGAAGAACATATCGGTACTTATAGCGAGCTATACAAAAGTAAAACCGTGCCTGTCAGAACCTTAGTTCTGACAGTTCTCGGATTCTCAAATCCGATGGAAATGAAAAATGTATAGTAGTATAATCAGGCATTTACAGCAAGCTATTGAAAAAGAACCTGATTTCCGAAAACAAACCTTCCCACATTTTACTTACTTTTGAGGAAACCAAGTATCTCTAATACCTAAACACCCAAATACTATGAAAAAGTTATTCTTATTACCAATTATCGTTGCATTTGCATTCACCATTTCCTCCTGCTCCAAAGGCGTGAGCAAAGCAAGTGGAGGCGATATGGAAGCCATGAAAGCAGAACTAAAAACGCTTCGTACCAATGCTTCCGTTTCTGCAAAAGAAGTAAATGCAGTCACCAAGCAAGTGACGGAACTGAAAGAGCAAGTTGCCATGAAAGACGCTCAAATTGAAGCGATGAACAAGAAATATGGCGAAATGACCAAAACCGTAAAAGGCGATGGAATGGATGTAACTCGTTTCGGAGATGATTACACCAAAGGAATTGTTTTCAAAGTGCAAGTTGGCGCTTTTACCAACAAAAAATTCAAAGACAAAATTGACGGCAATTTTTGGGAAGAAGATGCAGACGGAGTAAAAAAATACACCATCGGCTATTTCCGAGATTACCTACAAGCTAAAAACTTCAAAGAATATATGAGAGAAATTGGTGTGAGCGATGCTTGGATTGTAACTTATGAAGACAATGTGAGGAAAGACATTAACAACGTAATCAAAAAGTAAGAATATGAGAAGCTGGCAGAGTTCGCAGAATCTGTCAGCTTCTCATATTTTGTAGTTCGAGTTTCAAGTTTTTTTTGTCTAAAGCGCAATGCCTGAACGACTCAGAGAGTCGTGGTACGAAACTATATTATACCTTTCCGATGGGACTTGCCTCCGAGTCGAGCAAGTTACTACGACAAAATCCAGATTTTTTTTCTGCATAACATGAGATAATAAATGAAATGGTTAGAAAACATAATTGACAAGTCTATTGGGAATATAGACGAAATATCAGTCCTCAATAATATATCAAATAAAGATATAACTGATTTAGAAAAAACTATTGGGTATAAACTGCCTGAATCGTACAAGTACTTTTTGCAATACAAATATTCCCACAAATTAAAGTTGGATGATATCTCTATTCAACTTTTTCTGCCTACTCCAACCGAAAGATTAAATAAAATCAAAGAATCTATTTTTGAGTATCATGAGCCTGAAGAAATTATTGGGAAAGGCTACATTTATTTTGCAGACTTTCATGATTATGGCTTGCTATGTTTCAATGCAAATGAGAAAATGAAAGACAATGAATACAAAATTGTGTACATAGACCATGAAGATTCGGAAGAGATTCATCCTTACGCTCAAAACTTTAGAGAATTACTTGAGAATGATAAAGAAAGTGGAAATCGATTTGTTGAATACTTAAACAAGTATCATGAATGACTTTTGAGTATTCAAGAATTGAAATCTTTTCTTTTTTCTATTTTGCACTTTACTTTTTTGCCATTTTGCCAACTTACTATCTGAACTAATGGATTTCAAGCTCACCTCCAAATTTGAACCGATGGGCGACCAGCCCAGAGCCATTGCCGAACTCGTGAAAGGCATGAACACAGGCGAAGAAGACCAAGTGCTTTTGGGCGCAACAGGTTCAGGCAAAACCTTTACCGTAGCCAATGTGATTGCCCAAACCAATCGCCCGACTTTGGTTTTGAGCCATAATAAAACTCTGGCCGCACAGCTTTATGGAGAATTCAAACAGTTTTTCCCCGAAAATGCAGTCGAATATTTCATTTCCTACTACGACTATTACCAACCCGAAGCCTACCTATTTTCTTCCGACACTTTCATTGAGAAAGATTTGCAGATAAACGAAGAGATTGAAAAACTCCGATTGGCCGCCACCTCCTCGCTCCTCACAGGCAGGCGAGATGTAATTGTGATTGCCTCGGTTTCCTGCATTTACGGAATTGGAAATCCAGAAGAATTCGGAAAGAATATCATTAAAATTCAGTTGGGGCAGAAAGTGCCGAGAAACCAATTCTTGTTTGCCTTGGTCGATATTATTTATAGCCGAACCACCGCAGAATTCAAACGAGGCACATTCCGAGTCAAAGGCGATACCGTAGATGTTTTTCCTGCCTATGCAGATTTTGCCTACCGCATTTTCTTTTGGGGCGATGAAATTGAAGCCATCCAGCGAATTGTTCCCGCATCAGGGAAGAAGATTTCCGATGAGAAGATGATTAGCATTTTCCCCGCCAACCTATTCGTAACTGGCAAAGACACACTCAACGAAGCCATTCACGGAATCCAAGATGAATTGGTCGGCAGAATGGGCGCATTCGAGAAAGAAGGCCGCCATTTGGAAGCGCAGAGAATTAAGGAACGCACCGAGTTCGATTTGGAAATGATGCGGGAACTTGGCTACTGTTCAGGCGTGGAAAACTACTCCCGCTATTTCGACCGCAGGCAACCTGGGCAACGCCCTTTCTGCCTGCTCGACTATTTCCCAGACGATTACCTCATGGTTATTGACGAGAGCCACGCCACCGTGCCGCAAGTCCGAGCCATGTGGGGCGGAGACCGAGCCAGAAAAGTCTCTTTGGTCGATTTTGGCTTCCGTTTGCCCTCCGCCATAGACAACCGACCGCTCAATTTCAACGAATTCGAATCGCTCCAAAACCAAGTAATTTACGTCAGCGCAACTCCTGGCGACTACGAACAGCAGAAAACCGATGGCGTAATTGTAGAGCAAATCATTCGCCCAACAGGCTTACTCGACCCCAAAATCGAAGTCCGACCAAGCGTAAATCAGATTGATAATTTGCTGGAGGAAATTGACAAAACCATTGCCGCTGGCGAGCGAATTCTCATCACCACCTTGACCAAGCGAATGGCAGAGGAACTCACCAAATACCTCGAACGCATCAATATCAAAACCCGCTACATTCACTCC
>JBLIFI010000426.1:0-4466 GCA_047633715.1 Flammeovirgaceae bacterium | reverse complement strand
ATTGGTCATTTCAGTCAATCCGCCAACTGCCAAACCTGCTAAACTATCCAATTTTCCAGCTCTTAATAAATGCGTCATCATTCTATCTAAATAGTAGAGCGGTTCGCCAACTTCTTCCAGAAAAAGTATTTTCCCTTCGGTAGAGAAATCAGATTTTGTACCGATAATTCCTGTGAGTAAAGAGATATTTCCACCAATCAGTAAGCCAGAAGTATTTCCAGTCCTATTTAAATTGTGTTTTTCAGCATTTAGCTGGTTGGATTTTTCTCCAAACAAGATTTTCCGTAATTCTTCACTTACCAATTCATTCCCGAAAGTAGAAAGCGTGTTGGCATGAATAGTTTGAATTTGGAAATTGTGAATATGAGAGTGCAAAGCCGTAATATCACTAAACCCGATTAGCCATTTTGGGTTTTGCTGGAATTGGGTAAAATCGAGTTGGTCAATAATTCGAGTGGTTCCATAACCGCCTCTGGCACAGAAAACTGCTTTAATTTCTGGGTTGTCTAAAGCAAGTTGCAAATCGATCAATCGTTCCGAATCTGTTCCTGCGAAATAACCATGATTTCCGTGTACAGATTTCCCCATTTCTACTTCCAACTGCCAGCTTTTCAACGTTTCCAAACCTGTTTTAATCTGCGTTTCAGATATTTTCCCCGCAGTAGAAACCACAGCAACTTTATTGGTTGGAGTGAGAAATGGAGGTTTTGCACAGTTTTGAAAACTTTGTTTAGAATGTTCAAGTGAGTTCATCTGTCCTTGTTTTAGAAGAAGGTTCATTTTGCGAAGCAGTTTTCTGGCTTGGCAATTCCGTGTTGTTGTCATGTTGAGTTTACGAAATATCTATCTTCCGAACCTTGGAAATAGTTCCTTCGCAGGCTCAGGATGACAAAAAATCGGTTAATTTTTAGTAAAATCTAACTTGTTTAGTATCGTTTACTTATTGAAAAACACACAAATAAAGGGTTTTCTTATAAAAACTAAAACTACTGATTTCAATGGTTTTCTTTGGTGCGTGAGACACCAAAGAAAACACTTCCTTTTTTTCGTGTCTCACGCAAAAGCCATTTTTATAAGAAAGTCCTGCACACAAATATCGGGCGCATCTCAAAATGTCACACACTAAAAAAGCATACGCTGGCAGAGGTTGAAAACCCTGCCAGACGTTGGGTTTATTAGAAATCTAGCATTCATAAAAAGGGGCGCATCTCATTTTGTCGCATTTTGTAGAAAATTGGCTAGAAGCCCACACCTTGCGTCACTCGCCAAGAGGCGAGCGACAGATTCTAAATCCTTACTGCGACATTTTGAGATGCGCCCATAAAAAGTACATTTTAATTTATTGCGACAAAATGAGATGCGCCCCAAATATCTGACTTTAAGTTTCTGATTAATTTTATCATGTACTGTGATATTTTTTTTTGTAAACCTTACAAATCTATTATTCAATTGCCACTAGCTGAAGCTAGTGGCAGGTTTCAACTTCTCAAATCAAAGTTATTACGCAATTTTTCGCTCCAATCAGAAACTATTTGTGTGAATTGCCGAATACCTTCCTCTGAATTAGGTTGGAAATTCTGAATTTCTGAAAGCGTGTTTTTGTAGTCTTCCCAAAGCGGTAAATATTGAAAATAGGATTTATATTCTTCCATTCTTTTCAGTAATTGCTCGTGAAGAATTTCCCCGTCTCCTTGCCAAGTGACTTCCAAAACCTGTTCTAGTTCTGCGTCATCCATCAGTAAAAAAAGCATGGTGTCGAGTTGGCTTTTCAGCTCGGTAATCATTTTCAATAAGCTTTCTTCTCCGTGCCCATCCAGAAACTTACGAATTTTACCCAAAATATTCTTTCCAAGTATTTTCTGTTCTGAAAACTCGGAAATAGATTTTGCTTGTTCCAAAAAAGTAGAGAAATCGGCTGGAAACTGAGTAAGGCAAATGTGGTTACTGTCTCCAACCTGCTCAAAAAAACTGGCGGTAATCAGTTTAGAATTTGGGGAATTCTTCTCTAGCCAAACTCTCCAAAAAGTGGAAACTGTAAAATATTCTTCGGCAATCAGAAGTGGCTCTATAATTAGTAAGTCAGAACCTATTTTAAAGTGAACTAATTCATAATCAGAATTCTGTAATAATTTACCCAGCTTTTCTGTAAGTGTTGGATTGTGCGATAGGAAGGAAATAGAAGACATAAATCAAATTGTTTCTAGTTTGTTTTCTGGGGTATTTTCTTGTTCAGCTTGCCTGATTCTATTTTTCCTAAAAGTATGGAAAATCAATAAGAACAGTCCTATGAAAGATAGAATAGAAGCAAATAGAAAGACTTTTTGCAAGTTCTCAGCTTTGTTTCCATAGATCCAACCAGCAATGAGTGCGCCCATTCCCACGCCTGCTTCCAGGGCAATGTAGATTGTGCCCATGGCTCGTCCACGAAATTTATCGAGGCTTAAATCAATCGTCCAAGCGAAAATTGTGGGTGCGGCAATTCCTGTTGCCAAGCCAAAAAGTACAGCACAACCCATAAGCTGATTGGGGGTTTGCACAAAGTAAATTCCCAACATGGCAAAGCCGAGCAAGAAAGCCGAGATTTTCAAAATGTGTGCTCTTCCATATTTATCAGAAGCCTTTCCTGCAAATAGTCGGACTGCAATGGAAGCGAGCGTTAAATACAAGTAAAAAAGCCCTTTGTCTTTCTGCGCCATTCCCAAATAGATGCTCAAATCTGGAATTACCGTAACCACCACTCCGAAAGAAAACATGAGCAAAACCATAATTAGGGCAGGAAATAACACTCTCTTTTCTATTAAATCATATCGGTTGAGTCGTAGTAATTTTGGCGTGAATCCTACTGTGTTCTCCAAAGTTTCTGGCAAACCCAGCAAAATCAGCACAGAAAAAAGTGCCATTCCCGAAGAGGCATAAAACATGGCATCCATTGAATAAGAAGCAGTAATGATACTTCCAAAATAAGGACCAATGGCTGCTCCAATATTTGCACAAAGCCCTTGAATCCCGATGGCTTCTCCACGGTTTTTGAGCGTGGAAATATCTGCCACATAAGCAGAAGTACCTGTTGGAGTAAACCCTGTGGACAATCCATGAATAAATCGTAGAAAAAGGAACGCAAAAATAGTGTTAGCAAACGGATAAATAAGTCCACACAAAACGCATACTATTGCCCCAAAAATGATGACGGGAACTCGCCCAACAGTATCTGAAAGCTTTCCACTAAACGGACGAGAAAGTCCTGCGGCAACTGTGAATATGAAAATGATAAATCCTTTCAACTCTCCACCGCCCATACTTTCTATGTAGTTGGGCAATTCAGGAATCATCATGGTGAAACTCGAAAAGAAGAGGAGGGAACTGAAGCAGAGAAGCCAGAATTTCCAAGTATATGTTTTACTACTCAATAGTCAATTATTTTTTAGGTTCATTTTTCAAAGTGCAAATATCGGTTTTTAAGATTGCTAAACATCATTTTTTACTCTTTTGAAAGCGGTTTTTAAAGTTGTTAGAAAACAGATTTACAGTTTTTGATAGTATTCTGAATATAATGATGTTTAAAAAAAGACATCCATTTTTGCTTTAGTACAATAAATTCAATTCGTTTGACCCTCGGAGAGGTCTTACAGGCAATTTTCGAAGGTGTATTTTTATTTTTTGTGCAGTAGTCTGGTTAAATAAGAAAATTTCACGACTTGCCACTCATTCCTCATTCCTCATTCTTACCTTTGTAATCCACTATTTCGCCACTTTTTGTTGGATTCCGTATGAAAAAACAAATGCAATTCTCCCTGCCACCTTATATGGCATACAATCCTGAACGTTTGGAGTCTTTTACGTTGAGTAAACTTCCTAAATCAGATGCGGAGAATGCTTCTGTCAAATTGCTTAAACGCTCCGTAGATGCTCGCTCCAAAAAGCCGAAAGTGAATGTAACTGTGGAAATTTACATAAATGAGCCTCTACCCAATCCAATTAGCTACAAAAGAGATTACCCAAATGTTGCCAATGCCACACCAGTTATCATTGTTGGCGCAGGCCCTGCAGGAATGTTTGCGGCTTTGCGATTAGTGGAATTGGGAATGAAACCTATTTTGCTAGACCGAGGGAAAGATGTTCGGGCGAGAAGAAGAGATTTGGCTGCAATCAACAAAGACCAAATTGTAAATCCAGAATCAAACTATTGTTTTGGAGAAGGCGGAGCAGGAACTTACTCAGACGGAAAGCTCTATACTCGCTCCAAAAAAAGAGGAAGCTGGATGAGAATATTGGAAATTTTCGTAGCACATGGAGCCAATTCTGATATTTTGGTGGAAGCACATCCGCATATTGGCACAAACAAGTTGCCAAAAATAGTCTCCGAAATTAGAGAAAGCATCAAAAATGCAGGTGGCGAAGTTCATTTCAATACGAAAGTAACCGATTTCATTCTCCAAGGAAAAGAGATGAAAGGAGTCGTTACCGCA
>JBLIFI010000425.1:0-4473 GCA_047633715.1 Flammeovirgaceae bacterium | reverse complement strand
GGTCGAGATGAGCCTTTCTTCAACAAAGCAGAAGTAAGCCAATTCGGAAATGCCCACCAATGCTTTTTCGACCTTTCCGTTCCTAGAAGTGTTTCGGAAGAAGTAGAAGCTTTGCCTGGCGTAGTGGTTTATAATGTAGATGATATTAATACAAGAGCTAGCGAAACTTTAGAGCGTAGAAAAGCCGCTATTCCCCAAGTGGAGAATATTATTGAAGAGTCAATTCAGGAATTTGTGAATTGGTCTCAATCTATGATTTTCTCTCCGACCATCAATAAAATGAAAGATGCGCTTGAGCAAATTCGCCAAGAAGAACTTGCCAAACATCTCAAAAAAATGGATGAGGCTGAAGCCAAACGTGTCGAGAAAATTACCAAAGGCATGATGCAGAAAATACTCAAATCTCACGTACTTCAATTCAAAGCCGCCTGCAAACGAGGCGAAGCAGAAAACTTGGTAGATGTATTGAACGATTTGTTCAATTTGGAAGAGGAAAGTGTGGAGGGATAGTTAATTAGGATTTTATTTTTTGTCATTCTGAGTTTACGAAGAATCTATTCTGCTGTAATTTCTACAATTTTGTACTGAATCCGTATTCTATATTCTCTAAATAATCCAGCAAACGACTCTGCGTATAAGCATTTTCCTTCATATTTCTTATGTGGTATTGGTAAGAATATTTCAGTAGGACAGTCTATAAGTTGATTATTTGTAAATTCAATAGTCTGCTTTTCTTCAGACATTCTCATTACAATTCCATTTTGTCGGAGAAGCCAGAAGCCTAACTCAGTATCTCCTCCAATAATTAAGTTGCCCCATCCATTATTCAAATCACTATCATTTCCATTTTCTGATTCCCATTTTCTTAATTCTGTATTAGCGACAGACTTAGCTTTAAAGAATATCTCTTCAATTCCTATTACTGGTTTTTTGTTTTCAAATTCTAACTTTCTTGTGGCTATGATTTCTTTATAATTGAAATTTTGCTCTCTTGTTTTGATTAGAGTACTAGTAAGCTCTTCAATTGTATAATTATCAATTTCTCTGATAGCCAACTTAAGTTCTATTTCAAAAAACTCTCGATTTTTTGTGAATCTATATTTCTTTAACCTTCGATGTATTATCTTTTCTGCTTCTGCTGCATTTATAACCTTTCGTTTATGGGAAATCTTAAACTCTATGGGCACACCTGAAGGACTAGATAATTCTTTTTGCCTTCTGATTACATCTTTGCTTCTTCCTATTTTGTATAGGTTTTTAATGTTAGCTTCTGAGCGCATGATGTAAATATATCCTTCTGAGTCCTCAGGGTCAGGAAATATAGATTTGAATTCTTCGAATGGTATTTCCACAATTTATTTAGCTTTTTAATTATCTAGGTGTCAAGAGATCGCCTTGAATAATAGTTTTCTCGTAAACTCGAAAAATGACATGAATAAACAGGTTTTGGGCTGTAGCCTCATTTTTATGATAAAAAAAGCATACTTGCGTAAGCAGATGGATATATTTAACTTACACTTATAATTCCTGTAATACTTTGATTAACAAGTTTTTAATTTACTGTTTTGTACTTGTATATACAAACATACTCTACCCGACTGTTTTTGTCTGTAACTAATTTTCAAAAATTCACAAAATCTTACTTTTACGTTTTTTCGGATTTGAGAATCCGAAAAATGTCAGTTCTGAGGAACTGACAAGCACGGGGATTTCTGAAGATTAACGATTCTCTGTACTTTTGGAAATTTGGCGTGAAATACACCAACAAGAACAACTTCTTGATGTGTGTCTCACGCATCAGTTTGGTAAGAAAACGATTCTTCATTTCTTTACATTCTCGCATTAACTAATCCCCAAATCAACACATAGAACTTAGCCTTTGTAAACCTCATCTTGCGTAATCGTAGTCAGTACCCAGAAATATTCTCCCGTACTTACTTTTGCGCCACAGTAGCCACAATCTCCAGCTTGCCCCATTTTGTCGGCTGCCGAACCACAGTTTGGGCAATTGTGGACATCGTATTCTGATTCAGGTTTCTCCACGCCCGTTCTACGAATGAAAGTCCAATATTCACTAAATTTCCTTGGCGAATTCTTATTGCCGCCAATCAGTTTCCCATCTTGTGTTTCCACATAATCTAGGCAACTGGCAAAAACTCGCACCGTGAAAGACTCATAGAATTTATCTAAATCAATCCGAGCTAAATCCATTTGCAGAATTTGGATTCGCTCCAACCTGTTCACTAAATTTTCTCGTTTGTATTCATCAATCCAAAATTGGTTGGATTCAAAAAGTCGGTCGGAAATCAAGTGCCTGACATCTTGCCACTCTTGGCGAGACCACGCATCGTAAATTGATAAGAAGAAATCTTGCACCACTTCCTTCTGGAAAGTCCGCCAATATTCTGAGAAATCCAACTTGTGAGTTTCGGCAAATTGGCTTCTCCAACGTTGCAAAGCAGGCTGCACAATGGTAGGCAAGTTTGTTCCTCGTTCTTGTGCATAATGTCCCAATCCTTCCACTTTGAAATATTGCTGACGCAGCACCACACGTTTTTTCAAAAACCATTGCATTTCCCCCGCACTTACTTGCGCTCCGCAAAAATTACAATCTCCGCTA
This sequence comes from Flammeovirgaceae bacterium, assembly GCA_047633715.1. GTDB lineage: Bacteria > Bacteroidota > Bacteroidia > Cytophagales > Flammeovirgaceae > JBLIFI01. The sequence goes on along the minus strand of JBLIFI010000425.1, from coordinate 1,853 downwards.
TCGGTAAAATCGGTTGGCGCACCACAATTTGGGCAAGATAAATCTCGCATTTTCTCTGGCGAAGAAGATTTAACGCCATTCTTACGATTGAAAAGCCAGCGTTCTGTTACAATAAATCGGTTGGATTTTCCTGCTTGGATTTTGGTGTAGTTAGCTTCAATATCCACGGCAATTCCCTCAACCTCTTTCAAATCTAGCACATCAATGATATTCATAGCTCCAATCACAATTTCGTTGTGAGAAGCCGAATGCTTTTCCGCTTCATGAGCCAATTGCCCTTCTACTTCCTCAGAAAGAAAGGGTTTGATGTCTTTCAATTCTGCCTTTCCGAAATAAGTATAATATTTATGGTAAAGCGAGTTGGCAAAATCCAAGAAAAGCACTTTCGAGAAATTTTCATCTCGTTTTTCGAGTTGCTCTAAATGAGTTTCTACTGTTCTTATATTTTTTGGAGAAACTCCCATGTCAGCTCCAGAGAAACTTCCAGAAGTTACCACTTCGGTCAACTCCACCGAATCCTTATTTTTGAAGTAGAGCAATGCCAACAATCCACCCGCAATAATGTCGTAAATAATAGCTGCCGTTTGGCTCAATCCAACACTCGCAATAAAGAAAAACGCCAATGGAAAGCCGAAAAGCAAAAGCGGAGTAGCTCGCATAAAACGACTTCCAGCCGACAGGTTTTCTCGGTGTGCGCCCACAGCAACCTGCGCCAAATAAGCTCCTCCACCAAAAATAAGTCCTTGAATACTCATTTTATCCAACATTTTTTTACCTGCCTTCTTTCCTCTGAAAGTAGAAAAACCTGCCGAGGTCAGACTTGCACAAAGCCCGAAAAGCACAGCAAATGGAATCGCCTCAATTGGGATTCCACCACCACCATCACCCGAATAACCACCACCCGAAGAGCCACCGCCACTAAAAGAAGAGCCTCCTCCAGGGCGAGCCATGGAGTCTGACAAGATTCCTACGAACAGTAAGCAGAGAGAAACTGTGAAAAAAATCTTGATTTGGCGTTTTTGTCTTTCGGACATAGGGGAAATAAAGAGTTAAAAGTCAAAAATGGAATACGATTCCAACAGTCTAATTTTACGATTTTTTTATGGGATTACTAAATAATCTCTCGGTAATTTTTATCTGAGTTTGCAAAAAAAAGAGATAGGAATACATTTTTATCAAAACCCGATTTCCAACAAAAGAGATCTTTATAAAAATAGACTGATGGTTCTAGTGCATCATTATCTAGGTTTCTACTATTATAGAATTTGCTAATACGAGATGCAAGCGAGGACGCTTGCATCAGCCGAAAGGCTGGCGCAGGTTGGCGATTGCGCCCCCAGTCAGAACCTGTGCCGAACAATGGAAATCAGTCTCTGACTGAAGTTTGTATAATAGTACAAACTTAGGAATTGATGCACTAGTTATTAAAACGCCAAAGAATACTTCCAATTTTAGACTGTATTCTATTTCCTAATATTTTTCGGAAAATATATTTTAATTTACATTATAAAACTGATAATCAGACACTTAAAACACAATTAATAGTTTAGTACTTTGATTGGATTGGGAAGTTTGAGATATTTGAGTAGATAACAGAATAGTTTATAGCTGACTCATGAAACAACGAGATTCCATAGAAATAATCCAAGAAAATAAAATTCAAACTGTTTTGTGTGAGCGCACAAAGGGGTTGTTCAAATGGGATAAGATTATTTTGAACGGGTTGATTTTATACGCATTTCTTTGCTTCGTACCACACTTAAAGCCAGAATGGTTTGGATTAGACTTCCGGCTACACAATAGTTATTTATATTTTCTAATGATTAGTTCAGCAATCCCGTTCACTTTATACG
>JBLIFI010000424.1:0-4479 GCA_047633715.1 Flammeovirgaceae bacterium | reverse complement strand
TTTTGTCGCAGTTTATTTTTGAGGCTAGTTTAGGCAAAAAAGTTTGGCATAGCACCGCTACGGCACACTTTTTTAACGAAGAATAGCCAAAAAATAAACAAGAGAAAGCAGCATTTTATTTAATTTCCGTTCCTTAGACATTCCTTTTCAAAACCATATCTGAAACACTTTCTCCAATTGCCAAAGAAGAGGTTGCTGCTGGAGACGGTGCATTGCAGACATTTACTACAAACTCGTTTTCTAATATCTTGAAATCGTCTAGCAAGCCACCAGTTCTGTCGCAAGCTTGAGCTCGAACTCCTGCGCCACCTGGTACCAAATCATCTGCCTTGATTTCTGGAATGAGTTTTTGGAGTGCTTTTGTAAAGGCAGCTTTAGAATAGGAACGATAAAATTCGCCCAATCCTGTTTTCCAATACTTCATTGCCACTTTCTGGAAACCTCCCCAGCGGATTGACTCGAAAAACTCATCGAAATTAAAGTCAGATTTTTTATAACCTTCTCGTTGATAAGCCAGAACTGCATTTGGTCCAGCTTCTACTCCGCCCTCAATCATTCTTGTGAAATGAACTCCCAAGAATGGGAAATTTGGGTCAGGAACTGGGTAAATCAAATTCTTGACCAAATAAGATTTCTCCGTTTTCAATTCGTAATATTCCCCACGAAAAGGAATGATTTTCAAATCGACATCTTCCATTGTCATTTTGGCGAGCTTGTCGGAGTATAAACCTCCACAGTTTACGACTAAATCCGTTTTGTAGGTAGATTTTTGGGTAATTACCGTGCTTGGCTTTCCAGTTCTGATGTCCATTACTTTCTCGCCTAACACAATCTCTCCACCTAATTCCTTTATCTTTTCTGCGTATTTCAACGAAACTTTGGTGTAATTGATAATTCCCGTTTGGGGAACGAACAAACCATCTATTCCATTTACGTGCGGTTCATATTCCTTAATTTCCGCTACCGAAAGTCGTTTCACATTCTCCAACCCGTTTTCTTTCCCTCGCTCCTCAATCATATTCAGGGTTTGAATTTCGTTTTGGTCGGTTGCCACAATCACTTTCCCACATAAATCATACTCCACGCCTTCTTTGTCGCAAAACTCCAACAGCCTGTTGTAGCCAGAAATACAGTTGGTTGCCTTCAAACTACCAGGTTTATAATAAATTCCAGAGTGAATTACTCCGCTATTGTTTCCTGTTTGGTGTTTCGCAAGCCTGTCTTCTTTCTCAATCAACAAAACTTTGAGCTTCGGATTCTTTTCCAATAAGCGCAACGCACTCGCCAGCCCAACAATTCCACCTCCAACAACTACTACATTATATTTCATATTCTAATTTGCTTCTTTTTGGAGTGCAAAAATGGGGATTTTTTTTTAAAAAGTTGTCAGACACCTTAAAGGTGTCTGACAAATCGGTTATCTGCTGTTTATTCTGTAAGAAAATAGTTAGATTTCACAAAAACATAATTCATCCCTATGTCTAGCTTTTACGAACCAATGTACCCTGACCATATCTATCATGTTATTGACCATGCCAATGGCTTTGAAAATGTATATGTGAATCAGGGGAATTATACGTGCTTTCTGGAGAAATACATTCAATACATTTACCCGATTACCAAAACCTACGCTTATTGTCTGATGCCAAATCACTTTCATTTATTGATTAAAATCAGAGGTAAGGAAGAACTAACAACAAGATTCATGGAAGTAAAGAAAAATGGAAGTAAAATCCTTCAAGCTTAATCCTTCAAGGTTTTAAAAACCTTGAAGGATTAAGCGATAAAGTTCCAAAAGTAATTAGTCAACAGTTCAGCAATTTTCTAAATGCTTACACCAAAGCCTTCAACAAACAACAGAATCGTAAAGGCTCTTTGTTTATTCCTCGATTCAAACGCAAAGTAATTTCCAATGAAACCTATTTTTTTACTTGCCTGCGCTACATTCACCAAAATCCTATTAGGCATGGATTTACCAAGGAGTTGATGGATTGGGCGCATTCCAGCATTCATGCTTTTGTGGGAAATAGGCAAAGTAAAGTGGAGCGAGAAGAAATAATGAATTGGTTTGCCAATAATTATAAAGCGAGTTCTAAAGAATTTTGGGATTTCCATAACGAAGGTTGGGACTTGGATGATTTAGATTTGGAAGTTTAATTCTACCTTTACTTGTCAGACACTTTTTCTGAAAAGTTTTTTTTAAAAATCAAGCTAATTCCATGAATCCATTCCTTAAACAAACCGCCAAGCACCTTTACGAAAAGCATGGTAGAAAAATCAGCGAAATCGAAGTGGTTTTGCCTACTCGGAGAGCTTGCGTGTATTTCAGGCATTATTTGGCGGAAGTGGCGAATGAGACCATTCTCGCTCCCGATATTATGGCGATGGATGATTACATGAAGCGAATGGCTGATGTGGAATGGTTGGATGAGGTGAGTTTACTGTTTGAATTGTACCGAAGTTATCGGGTTTTCGACAAATCGCCAGAGGGGAATTTGGAGCAATTTGCGCCTTTGGGAATGGCGATGTTGCAAGATTTCAGTATGATTGACAAAAATATCAATCCGAAACAGAGCCGGGAATTTTTTGAATATTTGGATGAACTGAAAGCCATTGAGCGTTGGGCAAAAGAGACTTTGGGCGAGATTGAAGCGAAGGAAGGCGGTTCTATGAAAAACTTCTTTTCGTTTTGGAAACACTTGGAAGGCACTTTTTTCCATTTCCGAAATAAACTCCTCAAAAAAAACCAAGCTTACAGCGGTTTGGCTTACCGACAAGTGATGGAGAATTTGGAAGACTATTTGGAGCGAGAAGAAGTGAAGCAAGTGGCTTTCGTGGGATTTAACCAAATGAGTCGGGCAGAGGAGAATATTTTGGAAAAACTGATTAAGGTTGGCAAAGCGGAAACTTATTGGGATGTGGACAAGTACTATCTCAATAACACACAACATGAAGCGGGAGATTTTATTCGGAAATACTCCAGATTGTGGCTTCCAAAACCACTAAATTTTGTTCGGGAAGATTTCAAGAAAAAGAGTCGGGAAGTAAATATTGTGAAGGTGGGAAATGCGGTGGCGCAAGCAAAAGTGGCTGGAGACCAATTATGGAAAATCTTGCAAGAAGTGAAGAAGTCAGATGCTGATTTCTCCAAGCTGAAAAAATCGGTAAATCATACGGCAATTCTCTTGCCCGATGAGTCCATGCTTTTGCCTGTTTTACATTCCCTACCACTCGACCAAGTGAAGAAAGAATTGGGCTTGGATTTAGGTTCGCTCATTAATATTACCATGGGGTTGAGTATTTATAACTCGCCACTTTTCAGGTTGATTGAAGCGGTTTTCAGATTGCAGGAGAATGTGAGTAAAGCGAAGTTGGAGGATATTGGAGCAGTCCAAAGTCCGAAGTCCGAAGTCCAAAGTGAGGAAGAGGAGAAAAAAGAAAAAGGAGAAAAGAGTGGGAGTCGCCATCGACAAGAGGAAGGAGAAGAGGAACAAAAAGCAAAAACTGATAATACTGTGCCTGTCAGAACCTCAGTTCTGACAGAACTCGAGTCCCACATCCGTGTCGGCTCAGACTCGAGGAAGATGCCACAAACGCCAAACAACAATTCTGACCCAACCGAAAAACCAAGCAGATACGATTTGGTAGAACAAGTTTATTACAAAGACTTACTCCGAGTTTTGCAACATCCGCTGATTCAAGCTTACCATTCGGAGGTGGAATTGGCTGAATTGCAGGAGTTCATTAACCAAATACAGAAGGAGAATCAGATTTATGTTCCGTTGGCGCAATTGCGTGGGCGTGGAGAATTGTATGATTTGCTGTTCACACTTTGGGAAGAAAATGTGGAGAATGCGATTCAGTATTTCTATGAGTTGGTGGGTTTGCTTTCCAAAATTCCCGAAGATAGAACTGACAATTTCCAACTTGAATTTCTGTTCCAATTTTATGTTTTATTACAGAAATTGGAAACCTCACTTTACAATCAAGATGATTTGACTGAGGTGGTTTTGAGCGTGGCGGAATTGAAGAAAATTGCCAAAAGCAAACAACTCGCCCTGTTTCCGAATCCGCACAAAAAGAAGGAAAGCGTAGAGGAGAAAGATGCTGAACAATCCAACCAAAACAAGGGAGAAAATTCAGAAAAAAACACAGAGGAAAACCTACGGAAAATCCAAGTTGGAATCCGAACTTTCAAGCAGTTTTTGTTTGAAACACTCCGCAAAAGTTCCGTGCCTTTCACGGGCGAACCGTTGAGTCCAATCCAGATTATGGGAATGTTGGAAGGCAGAGCATTGGATTTTGAAAACATCATTTTGCTGTCTTGCAACGAAGGCACAATTCCGCCTGGAAAATTGTTGGATTCCATTCTTCCGTTTGATTTGAGAAGGCAATATGATTTGCCGACTCACAAGGAAAGTGATAGTTCTGTGGCGTATGTTTTCTATCGTATGTTTCAGGAAGCGAGTAAGTTATGGC
>JBLIFI010000423.1:0-4493 GCA_047633715.1 Flammeovirgaceae bacterium | reverse complement strand
TATATTTATGTTCTTTCCCATCTGTCCAAACAAGTTGGTGGTAACCTTGCTCTTGCGCCAATTTGGCAGGGTAAAGTGAAGCAGCGTAATTGCCCGCAGTTTTAGCGGCTCCAGTTCCACCAGAAACAGCTCTCGTATAATGAGTTTCAATTTTCACTTTCACAGGCTCGCTGTAATAGCTTCCAACAGGAGAAGTGAAAATAATAAAACGATAGGTTTCCGAAGGTTTCAAACCCACATATTCATCGGTAGCAAACATAAACGGGCGAATGTATAAAGAACAGCCTTCTTGGCTCGGCACCCAACTTCTGTCTATATCAATCACTTTGAAAAGCCCTTCCATGAATATTTCTTCAGGAATTTCGGGCATACACATTCTTATTGCCGACTTGTTGAACCTCTTGCAATTTTCATCTGGGCGAAAAATCAACACCTTATCTTCCGACTCGCTTGGATAGGCTTTCAAACCTTCAAAAATTGATTGTCCATAATGCAATGCCGAAGTTGCTGGGCTCATTTGCATATCGGCAAAAGGCATAATTCTCAAATCTTGCCATTCGCCATCTTTATAATCTGCCACAAACATGTGGTCAGAGTAGTTTTTCCCGAATTCTATATTATTGAAATCAATTTCAGAAATGCGAGATTTCTCGGCTTTCTGAACGGGAATTTGTAATGTTGTTTCAGTCATATTTAGTAATTTAATGAAGAATTAAAAATTGAGAGTTAAGAATGAAAAGATTAAATAAATTTAGATAGCTATTTCATTCCTAATAAATTTCCAAAGCTTCGTTTTTTATGATTTGAGTAAAAGTAGATAGTAACTATTTGAGTTATTGAACTTAATATTTAATTCAGGTTTTGATAGCGTTTGCAAGTAGGGAGATACTTCAAGCAACTGCCTGTTGCTGAGTGAAATATAATTACCTATTTTATATTACAAACTTCTGTTGCTTCATCTTCAAATTTACATATTTCCAAATTCCCACATTGTTCTGCTCTAATTATAGAAATTATCTTGGAGAATTTGGACAATTTCCTGATGAATTTTTGAGTTTGAAGCAATCAGCTCTCTTCCGAACACGCAATCAGGCTTATTGTTGAACTTAGTTGCCATTCCGCCCGCCTCTCTCACAATCAGAATTCCTGCTGCCACATCCCAAGCATTCAAATTATATTCAAAATACCCTTCGTATCTTCCGCAGGCAACATAAGCCAAATCCAAAGCAGCCGAGCCGAAACGCCTTAAACCATGGCATTTCTGCATAAACTCACTCATGCAGTCGAGGTAAGCAGGCATTTTGCCAAAATCATAGTACGGAAAACCAGTTGCCAACAAGCCATCTGCCAATTTTTCAGCTTCGGAAACCTGAATTTTCGTTTCGTTGCAAAAAGCCCCTTCGCCTTTAACCGCATGGAAACACTCATCGCTATTGGGTTCGTAAACAACTCCCAAAATTAATTCTCCTGCCGAATTTTGCAGCGCAATACTTGTGGAGTAATGTGGCAAACCATGAATAAAATTGGTTGTGCCATCCAACGGGTCAATTATCCAATTATAACCATTCTCAATTGGCTCGCCCGTCCCCTCTTCGGCATAAAAACCAGAATTTGGGAGGATTTCTTTCAATTTCGTCACAATCTGCCTCTCCGCTTCCTTATCTACATAAGAAACCAAATCATTCAATCCCTTTTTCTCAATGGAACTCCGTTTGAACTTTTTGGACTCGCCAAGTAGGAACTCTCCCACAGATTTGGAAAGGGAAATTACTTCTTTTTGGATTTCGGAAAAGTCAGATTCTATAATTGTCATGAATATTTTTTAGACTGGAATAAGAGTGAGTTAAATTGGCAATTTTATACACCCATGTTACGCAGTATGAAATTGTTTTTTTGTTGGATTTCGTAGCTTGTTCATTGATGAGAAGAAATCAGGCTTTCCAAAAATCGTCATCAAATCATGAGAATCAATGTCGCCAATTTTGGGGAATTACTTACCAATTTGAATACTTTCTGCTCCAAATCCAACCTTATTAAACTCCTAAACCCAATTTCGGTTTAGTTTCCCCAAAATTGAATGCGGACGGTTAGTTGCGATGTTAACTATAAGTATTCAACTATAAAAAAACATTCTCCTGAGTAACAACCTTCATTTGTAAAACGAAAAACTATACAACATGAATTGTACAGAATGATTCACACAAATCTAATTGTATTTTAGCTATTTAGCCCAACTCACTATGAGTTTCGTTGAAACTTCTTACTTTTGTGCAATAATTGGCGATTTTACGTACTGCTTTTATCAAGTAAAAGATTTTTTTCTATGGCAACTTACCTAAAAATCCATCCTGAAAACCCCGAAGAACGAAAGATACAAGAGGTTGTAGACTGTCTTCGAGGTGGTGGTTTGGTGGTTTACCCAACAGATACTATTTACGGGATTGGTTGCGATTTGAACAACTCGAAAGCAGTTGAAAGGCTTTGTCAATTCAAAGGCGTGAAGCCAAACAAGATGAACCTCTCGTTTATTTGCTACGATTTGAGCGATATTAGCTCTTATGCCAAACACATAGACAATAGTGTTTTCAAGGTCATGAAAAAAACATTACCTGGACCTTTTACATTCATCTTAGATTCTAGTACGAAAGTTCCTAAAATACTGAATATCAAAAAAAAACAAGTCGGAATTCGTATTCCAGATAATAATATTCCTCGTGAAATTGTGAGGCTTTTGGGCAATCCAATCATCACCTCTTCCATTAAAGATGAGGATGAAATTCTGGAATATACCACAGATCCAAGCTTAATTTACGACAAGCTAGAAAAACTGGTTGACATTGTGATTGACGGAGGATTTGGCGGAAACATTCCCTCCACGGTAATTGACTGTACGGGTTCAGGCATGGAAGTAGTGAGACAAGGAGCAGGAAAAATTGATGATTACCTTTAAGAATAGCTTCACAAGTGCTTAGAAAAAGGAATTAGAATTATATAACTCTACACGAAAAATCTACTTATTTCAAGAAAAACCATTACTTCAAATATGAAAGGAATTATTCTCGCTGGAGGTTCTGGAACAAGACTTTACCCAATCACTATGGCATCAAGTAAACAGCTCATTCCTGTTTACGATAAGCCAATGATTTACTACCCACTTTCCATACTCATGCTGTCTGGCATTCGAGAAATTTTAATTATTACGACTCCAGAAGACCAAGCAAACTTCAAAAACTTGCTAGGGGATGGAAAGAAGCTGGGTTGTGAATTTCACTACGAGGCGCAGGAAACTCCAAACGGATTAGCACAGGCGTTTGTAATAGGCGAAAAATTTATTGGCAATGACAGCGTTTCCTTAATTTTGGGCGATAATATTTTTTATGGGCATGGTTTGGGAGGTATGCTTCAAGCAAGTACAAACCCTGATGGAGCTGTTGTGTTCGCCTATCATGTTTCCGACCCTGAACGCTATGGTGTAGTAGAATTTGATGAAAGCTACAAAGCGCTTTCAATTGAAGAGAAGCCTCAAAATCCAAAATCAAACTACGCAGTTACAGGGCTTTACTACTACGATAACAACGTGGTGGAAATCGCCAAATCAATCCAGCCTTCGGCAAGGGGAGAGTATGAAATTACCGATGTCAATAGAGTATATTTGGAACAGGGGAATCTTTCTGTCAATATCATGAACAGAGGAATGGCTTGGCTCGATACAGGAACTTTCCAAAGCCTAATGCAGGCAGGGCAGTTTGTTCAAGTCCTAGAAGAACGGCAAGGACTTAAAGTAGGTTGCATAGAAGAAGTAGCTTACAAAATGGGGTTTATTGATAAATCACAATTAGAAAAAATCGCTCAACCGTTAATAAAAAGTGGTTACGGAGTGTATTTAAAGAAAATTATCGGTTAAATAAATGAAAGTAATAAAAACTGGCTTTGAAGGGCTGTATTTGATTGAGCCAAAAATATTTGGAGACAAAAGAGGTAGCTTTTACGAGAGCTATAACAAAGAAAACTTAACTCCATATTTGCCCGAAGCCACAGAGTTCGTACAGGATAACTGCTCTACATCTAATAAATACGCACTCAGAGGACTGCACTTTCAGAACAATCCTCATGGGCAAATTAAGTTGGTCAGAGTGGTTCAAGGAGAAGTGTTAGATGTGGTAGTGGATGTAAGGAAAAATTCGCCCACCTACAAAAAGCATTTCAAAATTAAGCTGAGTTCAACCAACAAAAAGCAGTTGCTAATCCCAGTAGGCTTTGCTCATGGTTTTGTAACATTGACAGAAACAGCGGAGTTCTTTTATAAATGTAGTGATTTTTACCATCCAGAATCTGAAGGAGGGCTTTATTTTAATGATGCTGAATTAGGCATTGATTGGGAAATTCCACTTGAAAAAGCAGTTCTATCAGAGAAAGATAGATTATTAGAAAACTCGAATATTAAAGACTTAGAATTTTATGTCTAAAAAGATACTTGTTACAGGCGCAAATGG
>JBLIFI010000422.1:0-4493 GCA_047633715.1 Flammeovirgaceae bacterium | reverse complement strand
TATAATTTTAAATCGAAAGAGTTGCATATAGAAGGAGTAGAATTTGTAGCAGTTTCCAATGCCCATATCATCCCAAGTGAAGGTAAACTTAAAATGAAAGAAGGGGCTTCGCTTGACACACTTAAAAATGCCAAAGTGCTTTTTGCCGATGGAAATGAAGCCCATTCTTTTTCCACGGGAGATATTCTAATCCAATCCAAAGATAAATTTGATGGAATTGGTAATTATGAGTTCGAGACGTACAATAGCAAAAAACTCATGCTTCAATTCACAAATTTTCGTCAATCATCTAGGCAGGTAGCTCATGGGAGTGGCTCGAAGCAGATTACCGAAAATATTGGCGAATCATTCATTCCAGCAGATAAAAGCGTGGAAATCATGCCTGGGATTCTTTACACAGGCAAAGTATTTTTGAGTGATTACAAAAAAGAATTTGATTTGGATGGATTGATTGCCTTGAATGTGGAAGGGGATGAAAAACATTGGATAAAATACAATACTGTGAATGATGCTAAAATCAGCATTGCACATAAAATGGTGGCATCTAACTCAGGAAAACATTTGCATACAGGTATTTTCCTTGAAGGAAGTGAGCGAGAATTGTATTCCTCATTTGTCGCGCCTTCTACGAAAGATGGAATTCCCGTTTTTGTGGCAGAAGGCGAGTTAGATTACAACTCTGAAAGCAAATCGTATGAACTAAGCAAAGTAAAAAAGCATAATTTTGGAGTGAGCAAAGAGCAGAAATTCCACTATCATCATGACTTGAAAGAAATTGATTTTGAAGGAGTTGTAAACTTAGGTGATGCCACTCGCTATTTTGCTCAGAGAAGTGCTGCAGTCGGAACTATCAACAGCAAAACTGGAGAGTTGGAAATGAATACATTGCTGGTTTTGGATATCAAAGCTCCTAAAAAGATATTTGAACACATGATTTTTACTTTGGATGAATACAAATTGAATCATGGTGCGAAGCCGACCAACAAAAAACTTTTTGCTTCCCAACTCTATCATGTGGCATCCAATGAAGAACTCAATTTCATTGCCGACCAAAAGCCCATAGATGTGAAATTGAATGAACTATTTGATAATTCAGTTACTATCACAAATTTGGAATTACATTGGTCAGACAAGCAACATGCCTTTTATAGCAAAGGGAAACTAGGATTGGCAAACTTCTTCAATATGAATGTAGATGCAGAGTTGAAGGGCTTTGTTTATCTCCCAAAAAGACAAAACAACCACGAAATGCACTTCTATTTTGAAGTAGGAGATGATTGGTATTACATGAAAAGAGATGGTGATTTACTCTCTTTCCGTTCTTCACGAGAAGATTTCAATAAGATATTGAGTGGAAAATCGGGAAGATATACATTGATTTCCGAAACGGAAGCCAACATCGTAATTGACAGACATAAAAGAGCAGATTATTAGTCGAAAGTAGAATCTAGACTCATTTAGAAAAACAGGCAATGCGGAGATTTCTCCATATTGCCTGTTTTGTTATTCTGCGCCTCGCAATATAATCCAACTCAGGAAGTTCCTAAATTAGTGTTTCAACTACTCTAAATTCATTGTTTTCCAACTCTTCAGCTCCAGCCAAGCAGAAAATCCTACTCGCCTCGGTTCTCAAACCCGTGAATGATCTGAGAATGCGAGACAAGTTCGCCTTTTCGCTCATTCCTAATTATGAACTTCATTTGGTTGGATTTGGAAAATCAGATTCCCCAGAAAAAAAAATTACCAATGACGGGGAAATCTACAATTATCCTCTTTTTGATTTTGAAAGAACTGAAAATAAGCGTTGGAAAGCTTCTTCTCAATTATGGAAGTTGTTGAAAAAAATCCAACCAGATTTATTAATTATTCATGCGGTTGAGTTGCTCCCAGTAGCTTTGCTTTACAAATGGAGATTTGGCAAAAAGCTAATTTATGATGTGCAGGAGAATTACACTCGAAATATTTGGTATCAGAAAAATTACAAAGTTTGGCAAAAGCCTTTTCTGGTTTTTGGAATTTCATTAATTGAAATGCTGAGTAGGGTAGGAGTGAACCATTACATTTTGGCAGAAAAGTGTTATCAACAAGAATTGAATTTTCTTCTAAGAAAAAAAAATTCAATATTGGAGAATAAATTTTTGGCAACATATGGAGATTTGAAATCTAGCAAGGCTGAGAATAACTCAATCCAATCGAAACAAAACACGCCACTTCATTTTGCCTACACAGGTACAATTTCCGAAATTTATGGAATTAGAGAAGCAGTTGAGTTAATAATAAAATTACAAAAAAGTGGATTGGATTTATATTTTTCCATCATCGGGAAAGTAATCAATGAAGAGCTGAAAGCTTGGCTTGAAAACGAGTTAGGAGGTTTGGATTGGGTAAGTTTGACAATCAGTTTGTTCCCAATTCCGCATGAGGAAATTAAGCAAGTTTTGGAAACTACAGATTTCGCTTTGCTTCCCTATCAGCCGAATAAAAGCACCGAAAATTGCATTCCAACCAAAATGTATGAATGTCTGGCTTTACAAATCCCGATGATTGTGCAGGTAAATCAGACTTGGGAAGCCTTTTGCGAGCCTCATAATGCTTCGGTTTTCATTGATTTTGCGAACCCGAATATAGGTTTCCTTAAAAATGAAATCCAACAGAAAACTTTTTTTGGAAATGGCAAAGTGGAAGATGCTTTTTGGGATGGAAATGAACTAAGGGAATTGGTTGAAAAGGTGCTTGGAGAGAGTGATTGAGTACTTTGAGAGGAAGACTTGCCAAGTCTCTCTAATTGAATGTGATGAAAGGTAAAATTTTGAAGAATCTAAATGATTAGACTTGGCAAGTCTAAACCTATCGAAAACCAAGAGGCGCAACAAAAAAGGAACTGAACATATCTTTAATCCCACAATCCTCCTCAAATTTCCTTTAAACCTTCCGATTGCCTATTTTTGCTTTCCGAAAAAAAACATTGCTAAAACAACCCATAGCGCAAGCGTCAGCTTGTGCTTCAGACTACAAACCGAATGCAAAACATTAAATCTACCGATATTTTTATAGTTGGCGCAGGTCCGGGCGGAGTAACTGCTTCCATGTGGCTTTCCAAGCACGAAATTCCGCATACAATTATTGATAAAGCCGTTTTTCCGAGAGACAAAATCTGCGGAGATGCGATTAGTGGAAAGGTTTATTCTATTCTCAAACAGATTGAACCAGAGATTTGGTCGCAATTGGGAGAGCGGGAAAATGAGGCGATTGGTACTTTTGGAGTGAGCTTCTCTGCACCAAATGGGAAGGATTTAGATATTTATTTTTCGGATGCAAATAAGAAACTTACGCACCATTCTCCACTTCGGGACATTGCTCCAGGTTTTGTAATGAAGCGGTTGGATTTCGATGATTTCCTTTTCAAAAAACTCAATCCAGCCTACGCCACAATTAAAGAAGGCGTTGGATTGAAAAGTATGGAAAGGAATGAGAAAGGCGAAATCCAACTCATTTTAGATGATTCTGAAGAAGTAATTACTCCAAAAATTGTGATTGGAGCAGATGGAGAACGCTCTTTGGTTAATAAAACGCTGACGCAACACAGAAATCAAGACAAGCATTTTGCCGCAGCCGTTCGGGCTTATTACACGAATGTGACTGGCATGAAGGAAGGTAATTTGATTGAATTACACTATATAGATGAAGCTATTCCTGGTTATTTGTGGGTTTTCCCATTGCCAAACGGAGGTTGCAATGTAGGAATGGGAATGCTTTCCTCGAAAATAAAAGAGGGAAAGCGAAATCTCCGAAAGGAACTTGATGTTATTCTGAAAACGCATCCTAAATTTAAGGATAGATTTAAGGATGCAGAATTGGATGGCAAAATTCAAGGCTGGGGTTTGCCACTTGGTTCGAAAAAGCGTGTGATTTCTGGAGATGGCTATATGCTTACTGGCGATGCTGCTTCACTCATTGACCCGCTCACAGGTGAGGGAATTGGAAATGCAATTATTAGTGGGAAATATGCCGCAGTTTATGCCATGGAAGCCTTGGAGGCAAATGATTTCTCGGCTAAATTTTTCAAACGCTACGATAAAATGATTTACTACAAGTTGTGGAATGAGCTAAAAATCAGTCATGGTTTGCAACTTCTGGCAACTAAAAAGTGGCTCATTAACTTTCTTTTCCGCAAAGCAACAGGAAATGAAGAGTTACAACGAACAATCTCCATGATGTTTGCCGATGTGGATATGCGTAAGAAACTATGGAATCCGCTGTTCTACTTTAGAATTTTGTTTGGATAGAGACGGATTTGTAAGTTTTTGAGGTACGATGTACGATTTGAAAAGTAAAATAAGTGCAGGTATTAATGTAGCCACAACTTTCATTTTGTGAAAATGATTCCTGAAATGAAAGGCTAGTATTTAGTCAAATAAAGTGTTGTAGGTTCTTCTTTCCAGAAGAACGAGTAAAAACAATATTCTAAGTCACTTCATCCATATTCCTTTGAT
>JBLIFI010000421.1:0-4506 GCA_047633715.1 Flammeovirgaceae bacterium | reverse complement strand
GAGAAAGCATGCTAGAAGTCATTTTTGGGCAAATTCCTGGGCAGATTGTAAAGAAGAAATCGGTTACATAAATTTTCTCTTCAAAAGTTTTCTCTGTAATCAATTCCCCATCCTGATTGGTTAAATTGAATGAGGAAATTTGATGGAAACCTCTCAGAGAATCACTTTCAGGTTCAAACCATTTTGGGGTAAAAGTGGCTTCATTGTAATAAGGCAAATATTCTGTTCTACTCCGCTCTTCTGTTTTTTCAGTTGAGCAAGCAATGAGGAACACTGCTAGTAGAGAGAAAAAATGTTGGAGCTTCATAGTAGAAAAGAGGGAAGTTTGGAAGAAGATTTATCTTGAAATTGCACATTGGCGGGACTAAAAAGACACCGCCAAGTGCTTTTTAGCCTTTAATTACCTTCTTGGTGGTGGAGATGAAGGAAGTTCGTCTTTTGTGAGGAAGCCATCTTTGTTGTTATCCAATTTGTCAAAGTCGTTCTTCAAAGGTCCTTTTACCTCATCTTTACTGAGTTTATTGTCTTTATTCAAATCCATTTGTTTGAATAATTCATCGGGACTTAGACGTTCTCCTTTATTCGGAGGTCGATTTCCGCCTTCTCTTCCATTTGGAGAGTTTTTAACTGTGGTGGTGGATTTAACAGTATTAGTAGTATTTTCATTGGATTTGCAACTGACAAAGGCAACGAGAAATAATAGAATAAATGGATAGTGTTTCATGTTTTTTTATTTTAAATGATGGTTCTCAGAAATGATTGTCATTTTTACGCCTGTGCGAGAATGGAATGGCATCGGCCATCCGACTCGCACTACTAAATCAATCATGATAATATCTACTAATCTTTCCTCTTTTTTTCTTTTCTCCTTCTTCTAAAATCTTCAATCTTCATAAATCACTTCTTCGGCTTCTAGCTGAAAACAGAGGTTGGCTCGTTTCAAGCCGAAGATTCTGCCATTCTTGGCTTCGTAATTATTGTAGATTTTACCGTTTTCTCGCCATGCTTTTTGCAGACCTTCTTCTCTACCACTTTTTAAGTGGATTTCTTTAAATATTGCTCCACTCGTGTACCATTGTTTCTGTAAACCTTCTCCAATTCCGTTGTGGAAAAAGGCTTGTGAGCGCAGTTTTTCATTCCTCCACCAAGTTTTTGAGGTTCCATGTAGCTTACCTTCGGAATAGTTTGCTTCAAAGCTCAAAACTCCCGATTCATACCATTTTTTGTAAAAACCGCTTTTCTTCCCTTTCAGATAACTGATTTCCTCCGATTTCACTCCACTTGGGTAAAATCCAACCGAAACTCCTGTGAAAATTTTAGATTGGAAATAAACTAAACCTTCATTTCTGCGAAGTTCCAAAGAGTCTTTGCGCACAATTAGGCTAGGAGTTTCAGAATCTATACTAGAAACTACTGTCTCCAACCCCGAAATTTGCTTATAGTCAAAAGCAGAAAGTAAAATGAGCACAAGAAAAGTTGAGGCAAGAATTATACTTTTGGAGTTTCTCATCGGAGTGGAAAAATGGTTATTTATTAGGAAGTGCCAACGAGGTAAATTTACTTTTGAATAACACGGCACAAGCGGATGCTCAATGCTGTCAACTTAAGCAAACTGGGATAGGACTTACGTCCTACCCTAAATATCTTCCGTCCCTTTGGGACTTACATCAAAGTCCCAAAGGGACGGGGATACCCAGGGCTGTTAAGTCGCCCTTTTGCAAACTCAATTTTCCGCCTTTTTTAACAAAAAAATAACTAAAAATTATTTTTTAATCGTTATTAATATTTTTTGATGCAGATTTTACAGAGTTATGTAATTCTTATGTAATAAAAAATATTATTATTCACAATAAAAACCCTTGTAGAAGCATGACTTAACAGCCCTGCGGGGATACCTAGTCGATAAATCCTTAGCTTGGTACGTAAGTGCTAAGCAAAAAATACTAAGTTGACAGTATTGAGCGGATGCTTGCGCTATGGTTTAGTCTTATAGTAATGGTTATTGGATTGAATTTGGCGTACCTTGGTAATCTCCAGGAAAGAGAATGTAATACTTACTCAAGTATAATTCATTCTGAATATGATAATGATATTCTGTTTCCGTGGTATGTTGCGTAGTGCTTGTGTGTCCGCCAGAAGCATCTAAATCAGTTAGGTAAGTTACTGTAGGGTTGCACTTTCTTCCGTAAAGCAAAAAGCCATCGGAGATAATTCCAATCAATTTTTCATCATCTTCCGACCAAGCTTTTGGTTCGAGGTGATAATGATAGCTTTGAGGTCCCGTATGCGCTCCAGAATAATCCAAGCTGACAACAGCATTATCTAATAGAACGTTCGGTCCTTCTTCGTCATTGTAAATCACAGAACCGCTAATGGCAATCCCAATTGCGCCCAATCCAGTACTGCTAGAGCTAGTGGCTTTTGAAGGAGAAGCGGGAACTAGCAAGGTATAAGAACCATTGAAATTATCGATATCGCCAGGCGCCATGTCGGCAGTAGTAGTTACGGTAGGCGCAATATATAAAGCATTGGTGCTTGACCAATAAGGCGAAGTATGATTTGGCAAGCCGTTGGTTTCAATCACTACTTCATCGCCATCCAGATAGATGGTAAGATTATCGTTATCGAAATCGGCAAATGCTTCATACAACGTGCCTGTTGTGGCCGGACTGGAATCGTCATCGCAAGAAAATAAGACAGTCAGCACTAAGGCGGAGAGAATAGCAATCGGGAATCGGAAATACTTCATAATCTGATTAGTTAGTTGTTTCCCTTTTAGACTCCATTCCTCTAAAAATCCTTCGGTGGTTTTGGATGTTTTTTATCTCTGCTAAGTAAAACTCTGGTTACTTTATTTATAAACTCCTGATAATTAGATTTTTGACATGAGTTTAATAGGGATTTTATTTCCAAAAAGTGTTGGTAGGTTATCTCTATTTTTTTCGTTTCGAGTTCCCCTACTTTGAAAATCAGAGAGTCAGAGTTCGGATTTTAGCAAGCCACCAAACTGATTTTCCAGAATTACTGATTGTTGCTCAGATAGTTCTTCCATTTGCTGACTATGCTCTTTAGCGAGCTTAAAAAATAAGTTGGCTTGCTCTTCATCAAGCTCGAGCATTTCGATTGCCCTTTTCTGGAAATTTCCCTCAATTCTCTCGTGGCGTGGTGGTTTCCCTTTCGTGAATAGGAAGAAACTAATCATCCCTACGTTCAAAAGAACCATTAGACCCAAACCCCATTTATATAGCTTTAGTTGTGTCATTATTCGTAGAGGTTGTAATTGGAAATTAACTTGTCTGAAGTCATTTCTTGGTTTGTTGAATTAGCATTTGTTCCGTTGGATTTTGTGTAATTCATAGCTAAAGAAAAATTCACAATCAAAAGCGTAATTGTAGCGGCAACCGCCAATCTGAATTGAGATTTGGGAACAATTTTCAGCTCCGAATCATATACTTGTGCTTCAATCTTAGCAAATAAATCAGCTTTTGGCTTTGCTCGTTGCATTCCATCTAGGCTATTCAGCACTTCATCTTTCCAGTTTTCGTATTGGTTTTTCTCATCCATTTCTTTTTGTTTTCAGTTCCTTATTATTTCCTTTTTTCGTTTAAAACGAATCTATTAGTTCAATGCTTTACAGAGCTAACATTTTATGATTACTTAACTATTAGACAATCATACTTTCCTATTTCCTTCGGTGTGGAGCAAAAAAATCTAATTTAGTTCTCAAATTCTTTTTTGCCCGTTGCAAAAGTGACTCGATTGCTTTAAAAAGGATTTTGGATTTCTCTTTATTCTCCAACAACACGCCAGGATTTTCAAAATCAAGCGCACTCATCTCAGATTTCCCCAATCCGAAAAAGGAAAACCGATTGCGTTTTTTCAGGAAGTTGAGTGAAGTATTGACGGCAATTCTATAAACCCAAGTTCCTACACTCGAATCGCCTTTGAAGGAACTTGCTTTTTTGTGGATTTTCACGAAAACATCTTGCGTTACTTCTTCGGCATCAGCTTCACTTTGCAGAAAACTGATTACCGTGTTATACACTTTCTCGGAAAACTCATTATAGAGTTCTTGGAATGCGTGCTTGTCTCCCAAAGCTATTTTCTGTAAAAGAGTGGGAGAGTTAGGCATTTTTGGGGAGTTGGTTTATTAACTATCCCTCCGTAGTGTAGAGTTTGTAAACCCTGCACTACGGAGGGATAGTTTTATTTTATAAGAGAGATTATGAACACTAATATAAAAAACTAATAATTGTGGAGAATCAAAAGCAGATTGTGTAGCACATTTTGGCGAGACACCAAGACCTTGCACCACTCGCTTGGAAGCGAGCGGCAGACCAATGCTCGTGTTCAGAATTATTTCCAAATTACCACATCAGCACATCAGCACATCAAATTTACCCTTTAAAATTCTCCAACTCCTTCAATTCTCTAGTAAATCCACCTGAAAGAATGGGGAATCTGCACCACGTTTTTGGGTCGAGGTTTTTATCATCTAAGTGGAAA
>JBLIFI010000420.1:0-4512 GCA_047633715.1 Flammeovirgaceae bacterium | reverse complement strand
TTAGGATAAGCCGATGCACTTGGCGTTTCAATGACTAAGTTACATTTAGGAAGTATGTTTTCTAAATTTCCATATGCAACATGAACCTGATAATCATCTTGCCATTCTGGCAGGACTATAGTAGGTACAGTTTGTTGAGCAGATGTGTATTCCTCTATCCAACTGAGTAATCTAGCTTCATCATCTATGACAATTCCTGCAGTAAAATAATCAATGGTAATAATGCCAGTAGTTGATGATGCCTGTATTTTCAAATAGAAACCAGGTTGCATTTCTGGTGGATAATGAATTAGTAAGTCATTCTTGTCAGCCATCTTTTTCTGGTTGGATTGAGTTGTTGAAAGCAATTTACATACAAAAAAAATCAACTTTTCTTATGAAACTCGTCAGCATAATTCAGCAATTCTTTGACTAAATCATCATCATATCGCATAGGTTCGAGAAGTAGGATGATTACCTCTTCTTTCTCTGAACTAGAAAATTCAAATACCCATTCTTCAATAGATTCCAAATGAGATTTAATTGATTGTAATAGCCAAGCGAACGGTTTATTCCTCAAAGAATAAGGCCATGATTCTTCTGAATCGAAATAAGAATAAGCCTCCCTTTTAGAATGGGCGCATCTCAAAATGTCGCAGTAAATTAAAACCTACTCTTCAAATGAAATAATTGAGATTATGAATAAACGTCTGGCAGGGTCTGCGACCTCTGCCAGCGTATGCTTTTTTAGTGTGCGACAAAATGAGATGCGCCCTTTAGAATCATCTAAAATCTTATTCAGAAATTTGTTTCCAGCAAATTGTATCAGAGAATCAAAATCTGTATAAAAGACCTCGTATTTCAAATGGGAAATGCCATTGCCAATCGCCCGTAATGAATTTATACCCGATATTTCAATTTTCTTGTCAGCCATCTTTTTTCTTTTAGAATCTATAACCTTGTTCATGCTACTATACAGTTTTCTATTTCAAAATAAACTTCCACCTCTTCCCTCTTTTATCTGAATTAAACTATCATTTTTATCGAAGAAATGCCTTTCTACATTTACTCCAAAACTCCCAGAATACTTCCATTTGATTACTGCCCAACCTTCTTTATTGTTCGTCAAATTATTGCCCATATCAAACAGATTATATTGCACTTTTTTGCTTTTTTCATATTCTGTAGTGGAATAGGCAATTCCGCTCACATTTTCTGTCAAAACATCTCCAAGTCCCATATTAGACGATTTAATCCTCCTGTCTTCTTCGTCAAGCTCCGCTAATAAGTAAGATATTCCACTTTCATATATAATTAACTTAGGCTGTACCATAATTCTTTTGTGCGATTACTCTGCCTTTCTCATTGTAAGCCTGCTTCACAATTGCTCCTCCATTTACGCTATCAAAACCCAGCTTTCCATTTGCCAAATAGAAACGAGCCTCAATGAATCTGCCAACTGAATCATATTTGAATTTGGTAGTCGCAATCTCATTTTCTTCCACAATGAATTTCCCCGATTTATCCACTTTATTCTCTTCGATTACATTTCCATTTGCATCTTTCACTTCTTTCGGAATGGGAACATTGCAAGAGCTTAACAAAAAAAGAACGCAAAATATAAATAATGGAGATTTCATATTCTTGGTTGGATTGAGATATTGGAAACTGTTTCAACAAAAATAGAAATCATTTCCATTCCAAGATAAAATTCCTTTCAAACCAATTCCTTTCCATTCTCCAAATTCCTACTTTTACACTCCAATAGGGCTTACGCAAAAGTCGAAATGAGTACTTGGCGGTGTCTTTTTCAGTCCCGCCAATGTACGATTTTGGTTAAAACCCACACATCGGCAGGTTTTGATTGGAGTCGCAACCGACAACACTTCCGAGTGCTTTTATCTTAGTTTTGCGTAAGTCCTATCCAACCGAAAAAAGCGTATAAGAATGGCAACTAGTAAAATCCAACAGGAAATAGAAGAATTGAGTACAAAACTCAAACACTATAACACACAATATTATCAAAAGAGTGTTTCAGAAGTTTCTGATTACGAATTTGATATACTTCTGAAACAGCTTCAAAAGCTAGAAGAGGAAAACCCAGCATTCAAGAAAACCGATTCGCCCACACAAAGAGTTGGCGGAACAATTACGAAGGATTTCGAGACGGTTCGACACGAATATCCGATGCTTTCTTTGGGGAATACTTATAGCGTGGAGGATTTGGAAGAGTTTGACCAGCGAATTCAGAAAACCATTGGTGAAGAATATGAATATGTTTCCGAACTCAAATTCGATGGAGTTGCCATCAGTTTGACTTACGAAAATGGCTTGCTTGTGCGTGGCGTTACTCGTGGAGATGGTGTTCAGGGCGATGATGTAACCGCCAATGTTCGCACAATCCGTTCCATTCCTTTAAGAGTGGTTGGAGATAATTTGCCCGAGAAATTTGAGGTTCGTGGCGAGGTTTTCATGCCAAGAGTGGAGTTCGATAGACTCAACAATGAAATTGCCCAAGAGAATGAGCAACGAGTGAAAGATGGAAAGAAACCAAATAATTTGCTCGCCAATCCAAGAAACTCTGCTTCTGGGACTTTGAAAATGCAAGATTCTGCCATTGTTGCTCACAGAAAACTAGATTGTTATTGCTACGATGTTTTGGGCGAGAATTTGGATTTCAAAACCCATTCCGAGGCAATTGCACAAATTGACAAATGGGGTTTCAATGTTTCCCCAACTTATCAGAAGTGCGAGACTATTCAGGAAGTAACCACATTCATCAATAAATGGGAAAACCAACGGACAGAATTACCCTTAGATATTGATGGAATTGTGCTGAAAATCAACCGCTTTGAACAGCGAAAAATATTAGGATTTACTTCAAAAAGTCCACGTTGGGCAATCTCCTACAAATACAAAGCAGAAAGTGCCAAAACGGAATTGGAGAATGTGATTTACCAAGTTGGCAGAACTGGTGCAGTTACTCCCGTGGCAGAATTGGCGCCAGTTCAGTTGGCTGGAACTACCGTAAAGCGTGCTTCTTTACACAATGCCAACGAAATTTTACGATTGGATTTACATAAAAATGATTTGGTTTTCGTGGAAAAAGGTGGGGAAATTATCCCGAAAATCACAGGTGTAGATTTAGCAAGCCGAAAGGAAACTGCGGAACTTATCGAATTCCCAACCACTTGCCCCGAATGCGAAACTGAATTGATTCGAGCTGAAGACAAAGCGGTTTTCTACTGCCCGAATCAGCAAGGTTGCCCGCCACAAGTGAAAGGTAGAATTGAGCATTTCATCCATCGGAAATCACTTTATGTAGATAGTTTAGGAGCAGAAACCATCTCTCAACTGTTCAGTTTAGGTTTGGTCAAAGACCCGAGCGATTTGTATAGCTTAACCAAAGAGCAGCTTACACAAATGGAGCGATTTGGCGAGAAATCAGCCGATAATTTGCTGGAAGGATTAGAAGAATCTAAAAAAGTGCCTTTTCAGCGAGTCTTGTTCGGTTTGGGAATTCGCTTTGTAGGGTCAACTGTAGCAAAGAAATTAACAGAAGCATTTAAGAACATTGAATCACTTTCTAAAGCCACTTTCGAGCAATTGATAGAAGTGCCAGAAATTGGAGACCGAATTGCCCAATCTGTCATAGATTATTTTGCCGATGAGCAAAACTTGACTTTTGTGGAAAAACTAAAACAAGCAGGTTTACAGTTTGAGATTGATGAAACACAAAATCAGCAAACCAGTAATCTCTTGGAAGGAAAAACCTTTGTGGTTTCTGGCGTTTTTACTCAATTCAGCCGAGATGCTTTGAAGAAAACCATTACCGAAAATGGTGGAAAAGTGGTTTCCTCTATCTCTGCCAAACTCAGCTATTTAGTTGCAGGCGAAAAAATGGGTCCTGCCAAGCTCAAAAAAGCTGAGAAATTGGAAGTTCCAATTATCTCGGAAGAGGAATTTTTGGGAATGATTGGGTGATTGATTGATTGATTGATTGATGCGGTAATTTGATGATGTGTTGATGCGAGAATGAAAAAGAGAATTTGCGGATGTGCAGATTTGAAAATGAATAAGAGAATGTGTTGATGTGGTAATTTGATAATGCAATAATGAAATAGGTGTGTGAATTTGCTAATCAAGGTTTCATAACCTTGATTTTGTCTGTTTTGAGTTTCCAAACTCAAAATGATTTTGATAAAATGCTGATTGTAGGTTTAGCGTAGCGTTCCTACGACCTTTTTACTATTCGCGTTTTTGGGAATGATTGGTTGATACTTTGAGGGAAAAAACATGAGAAAAACGATAACTATATTAATAATTATTCTTCTTACCGCTTCTTGTAACAATAGTGAGACTCCAGAAAGATTAATAAACGAGACAGGTATCGAGTGTGATAATCCTAGTGATGGGATTTATCAGTTTAAATCAATAGACAAGCATGAACTATCAGAAAACATTGGGGAATTCATAGATGAAAACTTTAAAGACGAATCTCAAATAGGTAATCAGATTGCTATTGGTAATGAA